>JAZFPW010000328.1:0-3209 GCA_036444815.1 Gammaproteobacteria bacterium | reverse complement strand
CCCTCATTGCCGGAACGAAGTATCGTGGCGACTTCGAGAAGCGCCTGAAAAGCGTCATCAATGAGCTGAGGAAACAGCCCGGAGCGATACTGTTTATCGACGAGATTCATACCGTCATCGGTGCAGGCGCGGCATCGGGGGGGGTGATGGACGCTTCCAATCTGATCAAGCCTGTGTTGGCAAATGGCGACCTGCGCTGTATCGGCTCGACGACTTACGCGGAGTTCCGCGGCATATTCGAGAAAGATCACGCACTGGCTCGTCGTTTCCAGAAGATCGACATCGTCGAGCCCACCATCGAAGAGACGATCGCTATTCTGCGCGGCCTGAAGACCCGCTTCGAGGAACACCACAATGTGCGCTACGATGACGAAGCGCTCACCGCAGCAGCGGAGCTATCGAGCAAGCACATCAATGATCGCTATCTGCCGGACAAGGCGATCGATGTGATCGACGAAGCTGGCGCCAACAGGCGTCTGCAGCCCGAAGCGGAGCGGCAGGATCTCGTGGACGTGGAGCTCATCCAGAATATCGTCGCCAAGATGGCGCGTATCCCGCCGAAGACCGTCTCGGCGTCGGACCGGGATGTCCTCAGGAGTCTCGAGCGAGATCTCAAGCTCGTAATCTTCGGCCAGGATCGGGCAATCGGTGCGCTAGCCTCCGCCATAAAGATGTCGAGATCGGGTCTGGGCGACGAGCACCGACCGGTCGGATCGTTCTTGTTCGCCGGGCCGACCGGGGTCGGTAAGACCGAAGTCACCCGGCAACTTGCCATGACGATGGGCGTCGAGCTCATACGCTTCGACATGTCCGAATACATGGAGCGGCATACCGTGTCGCGCTTGATCGGCGCACCACCGGGCTACGTCGGTTTCGATCAAGGGGGGCTGATGACCGAGGCCATCACGAAGAATCCCCATTGTGTGATGTTGCTCGACGAAATCGAAAAAGCGCATCCGGAGGTATTTAATCTGTTACTGCAGGTAATGGACCATGGCGCCCTGACCGATAACAATGGCCGCAAGGCCGACTTTCGCAATGTCACGATCGTAATGACTACGAACGCCGGCGCGCAGGAGATGAGCCGCGCGTCCGTTGGGTTCACGGTCCAGGACCATTCCGGCGATTCTCAGGAGATCATCAAGAAGATATTCTCGCCGGAGTTCCGCAACCGGCTCGATGCGATCATTCAATTCGATCCTCTGGATGAAACTTCCATCGCTCGCGTGGTCGATAAGCTCATCTTGGAACTCGAGACGCAGTTGGATAAGAACGAGGTAACGATCGAACTAGAGCCTGCCGCACGCACCTGGATCGCCGAGATCGGCTACGACAAAAAAATGGGTGCGCGGCCGATGGCCCGAGTCATCCAGGAGCACATCAAGCGGCCGCTGGCCGAAGAGCTACTGTTCGGTAAGCTTAGGGACGGCGGGCATGTACGGGTCGATTTGAATCAGAATGGAGATGGACTGATTCTGATACCCGAATCGGTAACGCCGGAGCTAGAACACCTGCCTGAAGCCTGAATCGCGCTACCGGGAGCGGTAAACGATGCGTCCCTTGGTGAGATCGTAGGGGGTCAGCTCGATGGTGACCTTGTCGCCCTTGAGAATTCGAATGTAGTTCTTGCGCATCTTGCCCGAGATGTGGGCAGTGACGATGTGGTCGTTCTCCAGCTTCACGCGAAACGTGGTATTGGGCAGCGTCTCTGATACCACGCCTTCCATCTGGATCGCTTCTTCTTTGGCCATACTGCAATGATTACCTGCCGACTGCGGCGCCGAATTGTGGCACATCCTACGAGACTCCCGCAACGGCGACGCCTGAGGGTCAAGACCCCCGCTGTCCGAGACGAGCTGGGTCCCCGCTGAATACTTCGAAATCATGCGCCCAGGAGCTCGGGCTGCCCGGCGGACGACACAGATTGTCCAGCTGTTGCAGGAACTCCGCTCTCGGTAAGGTCGTCGCGCCAAGTGTTTGCAGGTGACTCGACCATATCTGGCAATCGAGCAACGCGAAGTTCCTGGTTCGGAGGTAGTCGACTGCAGAAATCAACGCGATCTTCGACGCATCCGTCGTTCGCGAGAACATGGACTCGCCGAAAAATACCCGGCCGATCGCGACGCCATAAAGCCCACCAACTAGTTCGTCTCCCTGCCAGGCCTCGAACGAGTGGGCCCAGCCGAGCCGATGCAGCGCGCTGTAGGCAGCGCTCATCTCGCCGGTAATCCAGGTGCCCTCGGCGTAACGACGTGGCTCGGCGCAACGCTGGACTACCGTGGTGAACGCCTGATCACAAGTCAGATTCAGATTGGAGCGGCGTCGTGTTCGTTGCAGGCGTCTGGAGACGTGCAGATCGTCCGGCCAGAGTACGGCTCGCGGGTCCGGTGACCACCAGAGGATCGGTTGACCGGGCTCATACCACGGAAAGATTCCTAGAGGGTACGCGGCCAACAGCCGCTGCGGACTCAGGTCGCCGCCCATCGCGAGTAGGCCGTTCGGTTCAGTCAGCGCTTCCCCGGGCGGTGGAAAAGCGTCGGGGGCGTCAGTGACTGCCAGCCAGCGGGGCGTGCTCAATGTCAGTACTCATCATCGGGATGGAGTGGTGCTCTGCAGATCTCTCCGATACGGCGCGTGAGCAGCGAGTTCGTCCATGTACGCTTCGACATGCACGCTCTCGCGATCCAGGAACTCTGCGACGGCATGACCGAACTCCGCATCGATGATCCAATGGTTCGACCACGTTGCCGTAGGCGTGAATCCCCGGCTGATCTTGTGTTCCCCCTGCGTGCCTGGCTCGAATCGACTCAATCCCTCTCTAATGCAATAGTCGATGCCCTGGTAGTAGCACGTCTCGAAATGCAGGCTATGGAAATCCGCGAGGCTGCCCCAGTAACGTCCGTAGAGCGTGTCGCTACTGCGAAAGCAGATCGCCGCGGCAATGGGCTCGCCGTCGAAACGCGCGAGGATCACAACCAGGCTCTCCGGCATGGTCTTCACCACTTCGGCGAAGAACGCACGGTTGAGGTAGGGAGCGCGGCCGCGTCGCAGGAAAGTATGCGAATAGAACTTGTATACGGTGTCCCAGTCGTCGGTCCCTAGTTCGTCGCCTCGTAGATGCTCGAACTGAACTCGTGCTTCGGCTATACGGCGCCGTTCCCGACGGACTTTCTTGCGTTTCGCGGAGCTGAAGCGAGCTAGAAAATCGT
>JAZFPW010000327.1:0-2380 GCA_036444815.1 Gammaproteobacteria bacterium | reverse complement strand
TCGCAGAGATCTGCAGGCCGCACGGTGACGCCTGAGCCGGCTATAACGCAGTGACACGACGATGATCAGACCGAGCAGCGCGGCAGCGAGCAGCCACGACCCGAACGCCGGCGGCCACCAGGTGATGTCACCGGGGAGATGAATGTCTCGCAATTCGAGTTCGCTGGGGTTCATCGACTCGCAAACCGCTTCGCAAGAACCGTGCGGGGCTCCTCCGTCGTCGCACATTCCAACAGCTGGACCGAAGGAAATCTGGTGAGCTTTTCAAGCAGCGCATGTCGCTGTTGAAATTGAGCGCCGTAACGTCGCCGGGCCGCTTCGGAGTCCGTGTCGATTGCGACGGTGCGCGCGCCGGACTGAATCCGATATCGGCCGGGCGGCGGCAGCTCGACCTCCACGGTATCGAACAGATGAAACAGGAAGACATCGCAGTGACCGGCGAGCTGGCGAAGATTACGCTCGAACTGTGCGCCTAGATTGCGAAAATCGCTCAGTAGAAAGATCAGGCTGCCGGGGCGCGCGACACGAGTCAGGCGTGCCAGCGTGTGCTCGGCATCGCCGCGTCCTTCGTTCCCGGCTGCCGCCGGGGCCTCCCACAGCGAATCCTGGGTTATCGCCTGAAACAACCGTAGAGCCGCACGCCGGCCCAGGCGCGGCCGCAGCTCGACATGCTCGCGCTCGGAGAAGATCAGCCCGCCGAGCCGATCGCCGTTGGCGACCGCACTCCAGGCGACCAGCGCCGCAGTCTGCGCCGCTCGCACCGCTTTGAATACGCCGCGTGTAGCGAAGTGCATGGGCCGGCGAAGATCCAGCCAGACGATGACCGGCCGGTCGCGCTCATCGCGAAAGACCTTGGTGTACGGCTTTCCGGTCCGGGCGGTAACTCTCCAGTCCATCGTTCGCAGGTCATCGCCCGGCTGATACGGGCGAGATTCGTCGAATTCCACGCCGCGCCCCTTGAATGGCGACACGTGACCACCCGCGCCTACCACGCGGACACGCAAAGCGGCCAGATTCAACGACTCGCCTGCGGCTTGCAACTGAATCAGCTCGGGCAAGGCGACTCGGGCCGGCGAACGCTTCGTCGCGATGGCATCGAGCGTCGACGCGGACATCACGGTACGCCTACCCGCGACAGCAGAAGATCCACGATCTGATCCGGCGTGCGCCCGGCCGCTTCCGCCTCGAAGCTCAGGATTATCCGGTGGCGCAGCACATCGTGCGCGATGGTTTGTATATCAACCGGCGTGACAAAGTCGCGGCCTTCCAACCAGGCATGTGCGCGAGCACAGCGATCGAGCGCGATCGTCGCACGGGGGCTCGCGCCATACTGTAGCTGACCCTTCAGATCCTCACCGTATCGCTCGGGCTCTCTGGTGGCGACGACGAATTGGATGATGTACTCCTGTAACGCCTCGGCCAGGTGCAGGTCCAACACCTCCAGGCGCGCCGCCATGACCTCCTTCTGCGTCAGCACGTCGAGCGGGCGAAACAGCGCCTCGTCGTCGACGGAGCGTTTGGCTTCGCTGCGATTGAGCTCAAGTATGGCCCGCTCGCCATCGGCATCGGGATAGTCCACGAATACATGTAGCAGGAATCGATCGAGCTGCGCCTCGGGTAACGGGTAGGTGCCCTCCTGTTCGATCGGATTCTGCGTCGCCATGACCATGAACAACTCGGGCAGCGGATAAGTCACCGAGCCAACGGTAATCTGGCGTTCGCCCATCGCCTCCAGTAGCGCTGACTGGACCTTCGCCGGTGCTCGATTCACTTCGTCGGCCAGGACCAGGTTATGAAACAGCGGGCCCTTCCGGAATACAAACGACCCGTCCTGCGGACGGTAGATTTCGGTGCCGGTCAGGTCTGCCGGAAGAAGATCCGGCGTGAACTGCAGGCGCTGGAAGTCCCCTTCCACACTATGACTCAAGACTTTGATGGCTCGCGTCTTGGCGAGCCCGGGCGCACCTTCGACCAGCAGATGGCCGTCGCACAGCAGCGCCACCAGCATCCGGTTCAGCAGCGCCTCCTGGCCCACGACGAGCTTCTTCAGGTGGGCTTCCAACTTCACGAAGTTTTCTTGTAACGACATAGGCCTGACGACGGTGAAAGCGGGCTGAGTTTACCCCAGCTCAGACGAATGTCCGAAGGATTGGAGGCCCCCTGGTTCGAGCGTCCGTTCTGGCTCTCGTTCGGATTTCGTTGCTATTCAGACTGAATCGCGAACCTACAGGGTCCCCACGAAAGCCTCTACGCCGTTCAACAGCATCTGCGTTGCCAACAGCACCAGAAGCATCCCCATCAAGCGCTCGAGAGCCCGTAGGCCGCGAGCGCCGAGGATCCGCAGTAAGAAGGGTGAGGTTGTCAAGAGCACTGTCGTACT
>JAZFPW010000326.1:0-2582 GCA_036444815.1 Gammaproteobacteria bacterium | reverse complement strand
TAAAACATGAGCGCCCCGGCGCACATGCAACAGGGCGACAATGTCGTGTAAAGCTCGCACTCCCGATAGAAATCCCGCTCGTGCCGCCCCATGGCTTCCAGCGCATCGTTCTCGGCGTGCAGAAGGTTGCTGCCCGTCTGCTCCTGGCGATTGCGTCCACGCGAGACAATTTCGCCGTTACGGACGATGACCGAGCCGATAGGGAGACCGCCCTCGTTGAAGCTCGCTTCGGCTTCCTCGTATGCGGCCTGCATGAATGCGTCCATGGTCCTTGCTTCCTCGATTCAGCAAATCGTCATATTAGTGGGGCTGGACCAACGAGTCACAACGGCATTATCGCGGCCACTGTGAGCGCGCGCGGAAATCTCTTATTGTCGGGGGCGGCGTGACAATGCCATCTGGTGATCGGATCAAATGGCTCGTATTTTCCGAGGAGGAATGCGGATGTCCGACGACATGCTGCATATAGTCAAGTGGCACAATGGCGAGAAGGTGTTCTCACCATTTTCCAGCGGAGAGATGGAGCGGCGTCAGAACGATATCCGCGCGTGGATGGCCGACAACGACGTTGACGCGGCGCTCTTCACGTCATACCACTGCATCAACTATTATGGCGGCTTTCTGTTCTGCTATTTCGGGCGCAAGTATGGGCTCGTGGTCGATCAGGACGGCGCGACCACGATCACGGCGGCCATCGACGGCGGCCAGCCGTGGCGGCGCACCCACGGCGACAACATTACCTACACTGACTGGCGCAAGGACAACTACTTCCGGGCGGTCCAGCAACTGACCAAGGGCGTCAAGCGGGTCGGGATCGAGTTTGACCACGTTCACTTGGATTTTCGTGGCCAGCTCGAAGAGGCCTTGCCGGGCGTCGAGTTCATCGACGTCGGCCAGCCTTCCATGTGGATGCGCTCGATCAAGTCGGCCGAGGAACACGACCTCATCCGTGAAGGGGCGCGAGTCTGTGACATCGGCGGCGCGGCCTGCGTGGAAGCCATCGCCACGGGCGTTCCCGAGCACGAGGTCGCGATCGCGTCGACCAACGCCATGATCCGCGAGATCGCCAAGAGGTTCCCCTATGTGGAGCTGATGGACACCTGGACATGGTTCCAGTCGGGCATTAACACGGACGGGGCCCATAACCCCGTAACCAACCGCGTCATCCAGTCAGGCGATATCCTCAGCCTCAACTGCTTTCCGATGATCTTCGGGTACTACACCGCGCTGGAGCGCACCCTCTTCTGCGATCATGTATCGGACGCGCATCTGGACCTCTGGGAAAAGAACGTGGCGGCGCACCGGAAAGGTCTGGAACTCATCGAACCGGGCGCGCGTTGTTGCGATATCGCTGCGGAACTCAACGAGATGTATCGCGAATGGGGCCTCCTCAAGTATCGCTCGTTCGGTTACGGGCATTCGTTCGGCGTGCTCTGCCATTACTACGGCCGTGAGGCGGGCGTCGAACTCCGCGAGGACGTTGAGACCGCACTCAAGCCCGGGATGGTCGTTTCCATGGAGCCGATGATCATGCTGCCGGAAGATGAGCCCGGCGCCGGCGGCTACCGCGAGCACGATATCCTGATCGTGACGGAGACCGGGGCCGAGAACATCACCGGCTTTCCTTTCGGTCCCGAGCACAACGTCATCAGGAGCTAGCCACCCTCGGGCAGCCTTGCGCCGGCCGATCCCAGGCACGGAACCGCGCTTATCGGGATCCGCTGCGTCTCGGGCCGCGCGGTCACTTTTCAGGCGTTGCGACCAAGGAAAATGTTTCGCAGACAACCGGGCAGTCGTCGCTCCAGTCCTCCCCCCAGTCCGCCAACTGGAGAAGGAAGTATTCCTTGTGCACGTTCTGCCAATACTCGAGACTCGAATCCCCCTCGCCCTCACGGGCGGCGAATTCGGCCGTGACTTCATTGAACGGCACCACGGCGACCTCGGTGACCTTGACGAGCCCCACGAGGTTGTTTTGCGTGTCCACGATGACCCAGTAGTCGCCGACCTGGCGTCTCGGGATATTGTTCTTCTCGAAGTCCCGCGCCATGTGGGCCGTCGCGTACTTTTTCCCTTCCAGCATCAGCCCCAGAAGTTCGTCGTGGTACTCCGCATACCGCGGGTCGGCGAACGTCCCCACGTGATAGCCCTCGGTCTCGATCTGGTGTCTATCCCGGCATTGTTGCCAGAAGCTTTCGGTTTCCGGAGTGTTTTCGCCAATCATCTGCCTTCACCCTCGACCTGTGTTCGGGAGTATTCCGCCGTGGCCCGCCCGATGCCTTTTCCGGCGTTCCATGGCACGCTATCGGTTGCCCTCTGCCGGGAGGATGAACACGTCCTCCGGTGACCACGTCACGTTCAATCGCCCGTTGTCCGAAAGGTCGATCCTCGCGAGCTCGCGCTGCTGAATCTGCACCCTGAATTCTTCGGTCCCCTCCACCTGCAAATGAAGGGTCACGAGCGAACCCACGAATTCCTCGCTGATGAGCGAGGCGGATAACTGGTTGTGACCGTCCTCGCGTTCCTGATTCAACATCACCCTGTCGGCGCTAATCACCAGATCGACGACTTGGCCCTCGCGCACG
>JAZFPW010000325.1:0-7666 GCA_036444815.1 Gammaproteobacteria bacterium | reverse complement strand
CCGTGAACTGTGAACCGCCGGGCCTGGTCCGCCAGGCCGGCTCTACGCCTCACCCCGTTCGCGTCACGCAGAATGACGATCAGGTCATCCTGGAATACGAAGAATACGGCGGTCGGCGTGTGATCGATCTCGAAGGCCGCGGGTCGGAGAGTGACGAGCGGAGCAATTTCGGTCACTCCGTCGCGCACTACGACGGTGATTCGCTCGTGATCGAGACAACCCAGCTGCTCGGCAACTACACGGGTCCGCAGGGCAACCCGTTGAGCGATCAGACTGTGACGGTGGAGACCTATCGACGCATGGACGATCCGAATATCGGAGCCGTGCTCGCGATGGAGATGGTCGTTACCGATCCCGGTCACTTGACCGCGCCGTGGACGGTCACATGGCAGAAATTCTATACGCTCGGTTACGAATTCATCGAGGTGGACTGCCGCGTGCCGTTCACGTATCGGGAGCCCGACTAGCCCGGTCGGCCAGTCGGGCGGAGTCGCGGGTAGAATGTGGACGAAGGTTCCGGCCTATCGGGAGTAGACGGTGAGATACAAAACGATATTCGCTGCGGCCCTCGTTATCGCTTCACCGGTTTCAGGCCATCACAGTGACGCCGGCATGGATATGGAATCCGTGATCGCGTTCGAGGGGACGGTGACGGAATTCAACTGGCGAAATCCGCACGTGTATGTCTCCGTCGAGGCCACCGACGAGAACGGTGACCAGGTCGAGTGGGCACTGCAAATGGGTACGGCAAACGGCCTGACTCGCAGGGGTTGGACACGCGACTCGTTGTCGAGCGGCGACCGCGTCACGGTTCGGGCACACCCCGCGCAGGGCGGGCGACCCTACGCGATCGTGCAGTCGATCGACAGGGAAGGCGGAATGACGTTGACACCAGTTTCCGCTGCTCCGAACATCGGCGCCGCCGCGTCGAGCCTGGCGGGCGTCTGGACAGCGGACCGTTCGAAGCTGATCAGCTATCCTGGCGGCTTCGACGGTTTCTTTCGAGCTCAGCTCGTATTGACCGAGGAGGGGAAGGCCGCTGAGGCCGGGTACGACGCACTCTCCGATGAAAACCCGGAATCAACATGTATCGGACGCCCGACACCCGCCGCGATTGTCTCAAGCAGCCTCTACCTGCTCGAGATCGAGATTGACGAAAACGAACAAGTCATCGTCTTCCGAAGCGAGTACTTCGACGAGGTGCGGGCCGTCTATATGGACGGCAGGGCGCATCCCGAGAGCGGTGAGCGTTTTATCACGGGTCATTCGATCGGCCGATGGGAGGACGATGTTCTGGTCGTGGATACGACGAATTTTGCGGATCATCGGTCGCCGTACCAGATCGGCGTACCCTCGGGGGCTCAGAAACACGTCGTGGAGCGATATCGGTTGATCGAGGACGGCACGCGGATTGAGTTGAGCTTCCTGCTCGAGGACCCCGAGTACTTGGCAGAGCCAATGAGCCATAGCCGGGAGTTGATTTATTCGCCGCAGTTGGAGAGGTTCCGATTCGACTGTGATCCGGAAGCGACGAGACGGTTCGTGCCTGATTAGTCGCTATCTTCGGCTGCCACTCAACAATAACGATCTCTGAAGGAGTCACCCGTGCGCACACTAGTCTGGATCCGAGCCTTACTCGTTCACGCAATTCTCTGCCCGATTCTGGCTCTTGCTCAGGCACCCGACCGTATTTTCTATAACGGCAAGGTCTTGACGGTGGACGCAGACTTCTCAATCGTCAGCGCGATCGCGATCCGCGGCGAACGGATTGTGGCCGTCGGGGAGTCTGCGGAGATCCGCGGCCTGGCGGACCAGCGGACGGAACAGATCGACCTCGGCGGCAAGACCATGATTCCAGGCCTGATCGATAACCATATTCACTACCTGCGTGGGACCAACTTCGCGGCGTACGAGACGCGGATTCACGGTGTGACCTCTCGTGCCGAAGTCATGGCGCGGATCGCCGCACGGGCTGAAGAACTCGGGCCCGGCAAGTGGGTTTTTATTCTCGGCGGCTGGCACGAGCAGCAGTTCGCGGACAAGGCGGGCGGCTTCACGCGCGAAGAACTCGATGCAGCGGCACCGAACAATCCGGTGTTCATCCAGAAGACCTATACGGCTTTCTATATGAACTCGATGGCCGAGGACATACTCGGTCCCCAACTCGGCGAGTTTTACACTGGCGATTCGGTCGTCAGGAGCAATAGCCGCGACGGACGGACCGTCATGTACGCTGCGCTGGAGTACTTCCCTTACGGGCAAACTCTCGAAGAACGTATGGCGGAAGTAAAAGCGTTTAACGCCTATCTAACCAGCATGGGCGTGACGGCCGCGTACGACGTGGGCTATCTCGACGGGTCATACGATCCGGTCACGGCGCTGTATGAAAAGGGTGAGCTCGATCTACGTGTTTTCTATGCACAGCGTTACTGGGCCGACACGCCGCGAACGGCAATTGCCGCCGCCGAGCTGCTCGACCGTGAGGACGCATTCCAACGCGACGACCGCTACGGCATGTACGGAATCGGCGAACACGTCTACGGGTTGCTGCACGACGGGACCGGCTCGAGCGACCCGTTCCCGCAGAACATCTATGACGATTTCCATCTGATCGCGCGTTCGGCTGCGAAGAACGGTTGGCAGTTGAATGAGCATGCGATGCAGGACAGCACGGCGTCCCGCATGATGTCGATCTCAGAGGAGATCAGCGAGCAGTATCCGACGCGCGATCTGCGCTGGACGCTCGGACATGTCGATCTGATCAGCAAAGAAAGCGTGGAGCGCGCCAAGCGCCTGGGCTGGCACATCACGATTGCCAATCACACGGTTAAACCACGAATCGCGGGTAGGGCTTCGCCGCCGATCCGTATGATTCAGGACAGCGGTATCCTCTGGGGCATGGGCTCGGACGGCACGATCGTCGCGACCTATAACCCGTTCCATACGATCTGGGAATATACGGCCGGCAGAGTCTTCCCCGACATCGTCAAGTACGAAAGCGACGAGGTCATCACACTCGAGGAAGCGTTGATCGCCCACACGCGTTCGAACGCGTACCTGATGTTCATGGAAGACGACCTCGGAACCTTGGAAGCCGGTAAGTATGCCGACCTGGTCGTACTCGATCGCGACTATCTCGAAACTCCGGTAGATGATGTTCGCGATATTCGACCGGTCATGACGATGGTGGGTGGAGAGATCGTCTACGAGAACACCGGCCATTGACGATAAAATGAACCGAACGCGCTGGCCGGCCGGTACGACCCGCCCGGAAAAAAGCGTATTATCGGCCCGGAGTTTCTGATCTACTGAGAGGGTGACTATGAACGAATCGATGCCGCCGCCGGACCATGTGCCTGCTGATGAGTCGACCGAGGAAGACCACACCAGCACGAGGATCGAGGACAACATCAAGTCCGGCTCAACCTGGCTGAGGCTGCTCTTCATGATTCTCTTCGTCGCACTCTGGAGCATCTCCAGGATCATCGTCGTTGCCGTCGTCATCTTGCAGTTTTTATGGGTTCTGATCGCGGGTGACTCGAATGAACGGCTGGCTGGATTTGGTCAGAGCCTTGCTACTTATACCTACCAGATTGTGATGTATCTGACATTCAACACGGAGGAGCAACCGTTTCCCTTCGCCGACTGGCCATCCGGTCCTCCCGGTTGACCGTTAGCGGTTAGGCCCGCCGAGAATCCTCGCGCGGTACGCCGGTGGAAGAGCAACTACGCCTCCTAGCGGACGACCGGCCGCAGCCGTGGCGTCGCGGCGAGCAAGAAGTGTTCATTCGTGAGAGCCGCCGCGCGAAGCGGCTGATACTCCAGATGATCCCGCCCTACACACTCGAACTCGTCGTTCCGCAGGGGACCCGGCCACGCGAGGTCGAGGAGTTTCTAGCCGGCAGTAGTCGCTGGATCGAGCGGGCGCAGGGCGAGTTGCAACATCGTTATCGCGCGAGCTTGCAGGCCTTGCCCGACGCGGTCGAGCTCGCCGCCGTCGGGCGCCGCTGGGAAGTACACTACGGCTCCGGGACCGCGGCCAGGCCCGGGTTGAAGGAATTCCCACAGCATCTACAGATTTCGACGGCGGATTCCGCGCCCGACTCGGTCTATGGTCTGCTGCGACAATGGTTACTGGCCCAGGCTCGGCTCTGTCTCAAACCATGGCTTGCGAGCGAGGCTAAGGAAGTGGGGGTCACGCCGAATAAGATCCAAGTCAGGACCCAACGAACTCGTTGGGGAAGTTGCTCGCCACTGGGTAATATCAGCCTGAATGCCAGCCTGTTATTTCTTGCCCCCGCCGTCGTTCGTTATCTCTTGATCCACGAGCTGTGTCACTTGCGTCACCTGGATCATTCCGCCCGATACTGGCGCTGTGTAGCGGGAATCGAGCCGGACTATCGGGTCCTGGATAAGCGGCTGACCGAGTCGTGGTCGGAAGTCCCGGCCTGGGCCCTGTCCCGCTAGCGTCACAGAGAGCGCGCCGGGTTGGTGTTGCGGATCGTGCGCGCCGCTCAGGCCGCTTGATCAGCCTTGGCCAACTGACGGAGTACGTAGTGCAGGATACCGCCGTTGACGAAGTACTCCCTTTCCTTCGGCGTATCGATCCGGACTCGCGCATCGAACTGCGTCTGTTCGCCGTTCGCTTTGGTCGCCGTGATCGTGACGGTGTCGCTGCGACCGCCATCGACTCCCTCGATGTCGTAGCTCTCCCGACCGTCCAAACGCAGCGTCCGGGCGTTCTGGTTATCCAGGAACTGGAGCGGTAGTACACCCATCCCGATCAGGTTGGAGCGGTGAATTCGCTCGTAGCTCTCGACGAGGACAGCACGCACGCCTAAGAGCAAGGTCCCTTTGGCCGCCCAGTCTCTCGATGAGCCGGAGCCGTACTCCTTGCCGCCGATGACCAACAGCGGAGTCCCTTCGTCCTTATAGCGAAGCGCGGCGTCAAAGATGCTCAACTGCTCGTCGCTGGGAATGTGGGTCGTCCAGCCACCCTCGGTGCCGGGCGCCAACTGATTGCGGAGCCTGATATTGGCGAAGGTCCCGCGCATCATGACCTCATGGTTGCCGCGCCGTGAGCCGTAGGAGTTGAAATCCTTCCGTTCGACGTCGAGGGACTGCAGATACTCCGCGGCCGGTCCATCCGCGGCGATCGCACCGGCCGGGGAAATGTGATCCGTCGTGATGGAGTCGCCGAGCAGGGCCAGTACTCGGGCGCCCTTGATATCCGCGACCGGGTCGGGCTGCTGCGTCATGCCTTCGAAGTACGGGGGATTCTTCACATAGGTCGACGCATCGTCCCAGCTGTAGTTCTCTCCGGTCGGGACGGACAGACCGTTCCAGTTCTCGTCGCCCTCGAAGACGCTCGAATATCTGCTCTGGAACATCTCCGCCGTGATGTTGCTGTCGATCAGCGCGTTGATTTCCGCACTGGTCGGCCAGATGTCGCGTAGGTAGACGGGTCGGCCGTCCTGATCGTCGCCGAGCGAGTCCTTGTAGAGGTCGATGTTCATGTTCCCGGCCAGCGCGTAAGCGACAACCAGGGGCGGTGACGCCAGGAAGTTCATCCTGACGAGCGGATGGATGCGCCCTTCGAAGTTTCGGTTGCCGGAGAGTACGGCACAGCCGACGAGATCCGTGGACTGTACGGCTTGCTCGATCTCTGACTCCAACGGGCCGGAGTTGCCGATACAAGTCGTGCAGCCAAAGCCGACGATGTTAAAGCCCAAGGCCTCCAGGTCATCCAGCAGGTCGGACTTCGCGAGGTAGTCGGTGACGACTTTCGAGCCCGGGGCGAGCGACGTCTTGACCCAGGGTCTCGACTCGAGGCCTTTTTCCACGGCGTTTCTCGCCAGCAGGCCGGCACCGACCATGACGGCGGGGTTGGAGGTATTGGTGCAACTGGTGATGGCCGCGATCAGCACCGCGCCGTCCTCAAGCTTGAAACTGTCCGAGCCCCGTTGCACGGATTTGCTCACCGCAGAGGCGCCGGCGCGGGCCTCGATGATCGGCGCCATCAGCGAGTCGAAGGTAATGGCCGCGCTGCGAAGCGGAATGCGGTCCTGGGGCCGTTTGGGGCCTGCGAGGCTCGGCTCCACGTCATCGAGATCGAGTTCGAGTGTGTCGCTGAAGCGAGGCTTCGACAGGCCGCGCCAGAGGCCCTGCTCCTTCGCGTAGGCTTCTACGAGTCGAATCTGTTGTTCGGAGCGGCCAGAGAGCTGTAGATAGCGAAGTGTCTCGTCATCGATCGGTACCACCGCGCAGGTACTGCCGAATTCCGGCGACATGTTGCCGAGCGTGGCGCGGTCCGCCAGCGGTAGGTGTTCCAGACCGTCGCCGAAAAACTCGACGAACTTACCGACGACGCCCCGCTCGCGGAGCATCTGCGTCACGGTGAGGACGAGATCGGTAGCGTTCGCGCCTTCGGCCAGGCGTCCTTTGAGTTCGAATCCGACCACGTGAGGTATCAGCATCGTCACGGGTTGACCCAGCATGGCCGCTTCGGCCTCGATCCCGCCGACACCCCAGCCCAGGATGCCGAGGCCGTTGATCATCGTCGTATGGGAGTCGGTCCCGACCAGTGTATCGGGATACGCCAGACGACGACCGTCGACTTCCACGTCGAAGACCACGCGACTGAGGTACTCCAGGTTCACCTGGTGAACGATTCCCGTATTGGGTGGTACGACGCGAAAGTTCCGGAACGCCTCCTGGCCCCAGCGCAGGAACGAATAGCGTTCCTTGTTTCGATCGAATTCGATCGCGTTGTTAGCCGCTAGCGCGTCGGGGGTGCCGAAATGATCGACCTGGACAGAGTGATCGATGACGAGCTCGGCAGGGCAGAGCGGGTTGATGGACGCGGCCTGACCACCCAGTTCGACCATGGCGTCGCGCATGGCGGCGAGATCGACGATCGCCGGAACACCTGTGAAGTCCTGCAGGATCACTCGCGCGGGCGTGAAAGCGATCTCGGTCTTGGGTTCCGCCTTCGGGTCCCAGGCTGCCAGCGCCTTGATATCCTCGGCCGTGATGTTTTCGCCATCCTCGTGCCGTAACAGGTTCTCGAGGAGAATCTTCAGCGTGTAGGGAAGCTCCTCGAGGCGGCTGTCGCCGATCAGGTCGAGACGATAGATGTCATAGTCAGCGTCGCCGACTGAGAGTGATTGGCGGGCGCCAAAACTATCGATCATTGGGGAAGCCCCTCAGAAACGTGTGAACCGGTTCGTCGTGGGCGCGCTGTGTCCAGTGGCGTGGCCTGCATGCCGGCTTCCTGGATTGTGGCGCCGCCCAGGCAGCGATTCCGTTGATAAAACACGACGTATTGCCCCGGTGTCACGGCCCGCTGAGGCTGCTCGAATAAGACTTCCAGCGCGTCGTCGTTCCGGTAGGTGACTGTACACGCTTGATCCGGCTGGCGGTAGCGGGTCTTGGCGTGGCACTTTAGCGCGGTTCCGTGCGACCAACCGGTGGGCGCGCCACTGATCCAGTGGACGGCGTCTGCGGTCAGCCAATCCTGATAGAGCAACGGGTGGTTTATGCCCTGAACAACGATGAGGTCGTTGTGTTCGCAGTCTTTGGCGGCTACGTACCAGGGTTCCGGGCCATAGGCCGCAAGGCCGCCGATCTGAAGGCCGTGACGTTGTCCGAGCGTGTAGTAGGCCAG
>JAZFPW010000324.1:0-2244 GCA_036444815.1 Gammaproteobacteria bacterium | reverse complement strand
CCGCGCCACGCATCGGTCGTTGTTCGATGGCTCGCTGCAGGGCATCGAGCGGCTGGATCGCCCGGCATTTTCATTCCAGGGCCATCCGGAGGCGAGTCCAGGGCCACACGATCTGCTGCCGTTGTTCGAGCGGTTCATCGCGCTGATGACCGCTTATCGCCAGCACGCGGAAGTGGCCGTTAAATCTTCCGTAAAACAGTAAGATATATAAATATTCTAGAATAGACATTAACTAAATGCCGCGTCGAGACGACATCGAAAGTGTACTGATAATCGGCGCCGGACCGATCATTATCGGCCAGGCGTGCGAGTTCGACTATTCCGGCACCCAGGCCTGCAAGGCGCTGCAGGAGGAGGGTTACCGGGTCATCCTCGTGAACTCCAATCCCGCCACGATCATGACCGACCCGGCGAGCGCCGATGCGATTTACATCGAGCCTATTCTCTGGCGAACGCTGGAGCGGATCATCGAGAAAGAGCGCCCGTCCGCATTGCTGCCCACGATGGGCGGACAAACGGGACTTAACTGCGCTTTGGATCTGGCTCGAGAGGGCGTTCTCGAGGCCTACGACGTTGAACTCATCGCGGCTTCCAGGGAAGCCATCGACATGGCCGAGGATCGCGAGCGTTTTCGGGAAGCGATGCAGGAGATCGGCCTACAGGTGCCGAAGGCCGCAGTCGCCAAGACGCTGGAGGATGCGTGGCGCATTCAGGAAGACGTCGGGTTCCCCACCATCGTCAGGCCGTCGTTCACGCTCGGTGGCACCGGTGGCGGGATCGCCTACAACCGGGAAGAGTTCGAAGAGGTCGTCAAGCACGGGTTGGAACAGTCTCCGACCACCGAGGTTTTGCTCGAGGAGTCGGTGCTGGGCTGGAAAGAGTTCGAGATGGAGGTGGTCCGGGACCGCAAGGACAACTGCATCATCGTCTGCTCCATCGAAAATCTCGATCCGATGGGGATACATACCGGTGACTCAATCACCGTGGCACCGGCACAGACGCTGACGGACAAGGAATATCAGAGCATGCGCGATGCGTCGATCGCGGTGTTGCGGAAGATCGGCGTCGACACGGGCGGTTCGAATGTCCAGTTCGCGGTCAATCCCGAAGACGGGCGGCTGCTGATTATCGAGATGAACCCCCGGGTCTCGCGCTCCTCGGCGCTGGCGTCCAAGGCGACCGGCTTCCCGATTGCCAAGGTCGCCGCGAAGCTTGCGGTGGGTTATACGCTGGATGAACTCCGCAACGACATTACCGGGGGCACGATCCCGTCGTCCTTCGAGCCGACGATCGACTATGTCGTGACGAAGATCCCGCGGTTTACATTCGAGAAATTCCCTCAGGCTAATGACCGCCTGACGATACAGATGAAATCCGTCGGGGAAGTCATGGCTATCGGCCGGACCTTCCAGGAGTCGTTGCAGAAGGCGATGCGTGGTCTGGAGACCGGCGTGGACGGGCTGACGCCGGTGTGCCAGTCGATCGACAGCGACGAGGAACGCGCGTCGCTGAACTACGAGCTGCGGATGGCCGGCGAACGGCGGCTCTGGTACGTGGCCGACGCGTTTCGTCTTGGGATCCCGTTCTCCGAGGTCGCTGAGCTGACCGGGATCGATCCCTGGTTCTTGCACCAGATACAGGATCTGGTCGACGAAGAGGCGGCCCTCGGGGGCACCGCGGTTGAGACCCTGGATCGGGAGACGCTACGCCGGCTAAAGCGAAAAGGCTTCAGCGACAGCCGTATCGCGACGCTGCTGCGCACCGAAGAATCCGTTATAAGACAGCTACGTTACGAACAAAACTTAAGGCCAGTCTTTAAGAGGGTAGATACGTGTGCCGCCGAGTTCGGGAGCGATACGGCGTACCTGTATTCCACCTATGAAGAGGAGTGCGAAGCGGACCCGACCGATGCCGATAAGATCATGATTCTCGGTGGCGGGCCGAACCGGATCGGCCAGGGGATTGAGTTCGATTATTGCTGCGTCCATGCGGCCTTCGCGCTGAAAGAGGCCGGGTATGAGACGATCATGGTGAACTGCAACCCGGAGACGGTGTCGACGGACTACGACACGTCGGACCGGCTGTATTTCGAATCGGTGACGCTGGAGGACGTGCTCGAGATCGTCGCGAAAGAACAGCCGAAGGGCGTGATCGTTCAGTACGGCGGGCAGACACCGCTGAAACTCGCTCGGCCGCTCGAGGCGGAGGGTGTGCCGATCATCGGTACCTCACCGGATTCGATCG
>JAZFPW010000323.1:0-2318 GCA_036444815.1 Gammaproteobacteria bacterium | reverse complement strand
ATGCCATCGTAGGACAGGCTCATCTGGATGCGGTACTCCTCACTATTGCGCGGCGACATGTAGCTGGAGTGCGGATCCATGGTACGCGCCATCGCGTTCATGAAGGTCTCGAAGACTTCATCCGCGGTCAGTTGTTCGATCCGTCTCAGGACGCGCTCATAGCGTTCCTGTAGAATCTCGGCCGTTTCTTCCCAGGTCTTGCCGGTCAAGACCAGACCCAGGCCGTCGTTCTTAACGCGTTGCCGCCAGACGTCCTGAAGTTCTTCTTCAGTACTGGGCCATGGCATCTCGCTGCGGTCAAAGCGATAGGCTTCGTCGATCGTGAAGTCCGGTTCCTGATCCAGTAGCGACAGCGCGTAGGTGATGCGCTCCTCGGTGCGGGTGCTAAAGAGATTGAAGATCTCGAAGACCGGCTCGAGCTCACCGTCACGAGCTCGATCATCGAGTTCATAGCGGTAGCGACCGAAGGAGGAGATATCGCTGCTGAGGAAGTACAGCCGGTTCCCGTCCAGCGTGTCCAGGTAGCGATCGAGGATCGCGGAGGAAATAGAATTGTCGACACGAGGTCGCGAGTAGTGCAGGTCTTCGATTATCCGGGTCACGCGCCGGCTGATATCCGGATGCTTCTCGCCCATCTCGAGACCCGCACCGGGATCCGTCGTTGCAGTGCTTCCAACGCTTAACGCCAAACACAGCGCAGTTCCAGCCCACCATCGCATTGTTTGCCTCACGGTACCTCCTCAAGCTGTCCTTGGGCTGCGGCCCGGCATACGGTCGAATTGCGACCCTGCTTCGACGCCGCGAAGGATAGCATGGCCGAAATCCGAACACAGTTACGGCGTACTCACTTTGACCACGCCGATCGATGTCAGTTTCTTACCGCCGCCGATGGCTCAGGGCCGCCTACGCCCGCATCTCGGGCGGTTCGGTAACAATTCCCGCTCGGCGCAGGCAGATGTGGATCGCGGGCCATAGCCCCGTTGGGCTGGCCGTCAAGGCGTGGCCGGCTCCGCGCAAGCAGCGGGCTGGCGGTCAGCCATTGCGCGATTCATTGGCTTCAACCCACGCGTCGGGTTGGTTACCCTCTTCCGCGTCGTGGGCGCTGCCACCATCTTCCCCGGGCTTATTCATGCTTAGTTCAGGGAATTTGCGGCCTACGCCCTGCGTTGTGGGCTCCGCATCCGTCTTCTCTGCCAGCCGCATTGGATGGGTGGCGAGCACGGACGTGATCGAAGTCCGGGGCTCCCGGCGCCGCTCATAACCCTCTGGATGCGATTCGGTAGGGTGGGAATTCCATCCCAGCAGACGCTGTAGGAATCTAAGCATGTCGTCTCACCCGAGTCACCTTCCCAAGTTTCGTTGTTAAACACCTGAGATTATACTGCCTATATCGGCTACAAACTATTGATTTATATCCAAAACTGTGACGTCCCTCACACCTGGCTTGCGCCGCCACAGCGCTCGGACGACGCGCAGCAGCTGAATCAGCAGATAGGGGCTGACGACCAGTATCCATGCAAGCACGCTGCCGGTTGCGAGATCCGACCAGATATCCCAAATCAGGCCCCATACCCCACTCTCGGCGGAATACTCGCCCACGACGCGGCCTCCGACCCAATACACGGCCACGGGGAGCAACAACAAGCCACAGCTCAGGAGCGCGGCAGCCAGCAGCAGTTCTTTCCTTAGCCAGGATTTCTTGCGGGCCATGTTTCCAACGGATCCGATCGAGTCGCGCAGCGATTATGCCACGCTAGCCGGCCGGCACCGTTCGGCCCTGAGCCCAGTCTCGTAGCGCCGTGACACGTTCAGCCATGACAACCGACAGCGGCTGCGTCCTGCGGAACTCGCTCGCGAGATGGGCGGCCTGCGGTTGCTGATTCAGCGAGTGAGCGGCGTAGAGCGCCGAAACGATGCCCTGTTCGATCTCAGCGCCTGAAAAACCGTCGGTCAGGCTAACGAGCTGCGGCAGGTCGAACTGGCTGGCGTCGAGGTCCCGTTTACCCAGATGGATGCTAAGAATGTCGCCGCGAGCGGTTGGCGAGGGTAGGTCGACAAAGAAAATCTCATCGAATCGCCCCTTCCTGACCAACTCAGGGGGCAATTCCGAGATGTTGTTGGCGGTCGCGACCAGGAGCACGTCGGAATCACGCTCCGCCATCCAGGTAAGGAGTGTGCCTAGGACTCGCCCCGAGGTGCCGGAGTCACCCTGGCCCGTCGCCAGTCCCTTCTCGAGTTCGTCGACCCACAGAACGCAGGGACTCATGATCTCAGCGGTCTGCAGCGACTCGCGCAGGTTCTTCTCGGTTTCGCCATGA
>JAZFPW010000322.1:0-2448 GCA_036444815.1 Gammaproteobacteria bacterium | reverse complement strand
TGACATTGAAGCGCGTGGTGGTCAACGACGCTTCTCTCTACGGCAAGGTCGCGCTGCAGACCGCGATCGTGCTGTTAGGCGTCAACCTCGACGCGCGAGAGATGTGGCAAGTCAGCCAGGACTTCGCCGGCCTGATCACGCTTTACGTTGTCCTGGCCCTCGGTGCTGGCATCGCGATCGGGCGCATACTCAACGTGGACGTGACCCTGGCCCGGCTCATCGCAGCCGGTACCGCCATCTGCGGAGCCACCGCGATCGCGACGCTGAGCCCGATTCTCAAAGCACGGCCTGATCAGCTGGCGTTGGCACTGACGATCGTGTTTCTCCTGAATATGATCGCGCTGCTGACGTTTCCGCTGGTCGGCGAGTGGCTGAGCATGAGCCAGATACAGTTTGGCGTCTGGGCCGCCCTGGCGGTCCATGACACGAGTTCCGTCGTAGCCACCGCCGCAATTTATGGACAACAGGCAGCTGAGGTCGCCACGACCGTGAAACTCGGCAGGACGCTGTGGCTCATTCCGCTGACGCTGGTTTTCAGCCTGCTGGGTCGTGCCGATAACACGAAAATACGAATTCCTGGCTTTATCGGCCTGTTTATCCTCGCGTCCTTGCTGGGGTCTGTCGCCAGAGCGTACTCGGCCGTGCCGCAGATCGTCTTCGACGGCGTTCAGAATGCCTCGCGGGCGCTCATCGTCGTCGCGCTGTTCTTTATCGGCCTCGAGTTCACACGTGAGACGCTGCGGAATCTGCACGGCCGCGTGGTCTGCCAAGCGCTGTTGTTGTGGGCGACGATCATTCCGCTAACGCTGTGGGTGGCCCTCCGTTACGCATAGCCGGCACCCGTCGCTGGCATTCTGCCGGACATACTCAAAAGACACGGCTGCGGCCGAACTATCCAGGCGGGTTATATCAATAGGTGAAAATATTCCGTTGCGCTGCTCTCCGGGAATGCATACTGCGCCTCCCTGGAGGATGACCGATGATTCGCCGCTTCTTGCAACTGGACGTCTTGAGCTTTGCTTCGATGGCTCTATTCGTAGTCTACGTAGCGGTTATCTTCATTCTTTAGCCGGCCCCCGCCTCCGCAACGCTTATTCACATCGCTGAGCCTCTAACAGAATCGATCTGAGCGCCGACCTCGGTGCGGCCAATCAGACCTGGAGTCTCTCCGCTATCGTGGTATTCTCTGCCAGGCTAGCAACCGGCCTCGAACGTTCCGAGCGGCCAACGACAAACGAACTATCCGAGCGATCACTACCCGTCCATAGCGGGGTCAGCTAGAGTGATCGACTGGCTAGGGGGTGCAGATGAAATCTAAGCGTGTTGCGAGAAGAGTAGCCCTCCACCTGTTCTTTTTTCTGACTCTGATCGCGGTCCTTGGCGCCTTGGTCATGTTGCTCTGGAACGCTCTCCTGCCTGAACTATTCAACGCCCCCACGCTCGGCTATTGGCAGGCAGTTGGTGTTCTGCTGCTCTCCCACATTCTGCTCCGCGGGACGCCATTCTACGGAATGCGGGGTCGGCGTAATGCGCGCCGGCGCCGGCGCTTGCGGGCGAGACTGGCTGAGATGACGGCGGAAGAACGTGCCGCCGTCAACGACGAACTCGGCATTCCCGCAGACGGGACGCCCACCGGATCCTAGCCCGCATCGGGCCTGCCCGCTCCATTGTGGTTCATAAGTAACCACGATAGAGTCGCCGCAGCCGTCCACATGAAGCCGGAGCAGAAATTTGGGCGCACTCGCTCCTCTTGAAAATATCCGTGTTCTTGAAATGACCGAGGCGTTAGCCGGTCCCTATTGCGGCATGATGCTCGGAGACCTCGGCGCCGATGTCATCAAGATTGAGCGCCCCGGCATCGGCGATCAGTCTCGTCATTGGGGGCCCCCGTTCGTCCAGGAAGAGAGTGCCTATTTTCTCTCGGTGAACCGGAACAAGCGCAGCTTGGAACTGGACATCAAGGAGCAAGGTGATCTCGCCGTCCTGCATCGACTTGTTGCACGCAGCGACGTCTTTATTACCAACATCCCGCGTATGACTTCCCTGAAAAATGCCAAGATCGATCCTGAGTCTTTCCGCCAGATCAATCCGCGACTTATCTATGCGGCGATCAGCGGCTACGGTCACACCGGACCGAAGGCGAGTCGCGGCGGGTACGATATCATCGCGCAAGGGGAAGCGGGTCTTATGGCATTAACGGGAGAGCCTGAAGGCGCTCCGAGTCGATTCCCCACGCCAATGGCCGATATCTCGGCCGGGATCTATACCGTCATGGGGATCCAGGCCGCACTGTACGCGCGCGATACTCGAGACCCTGGTGTGGGCCAGTTTATCGACGTGTCGCTGGTCGATGCACAGACGACGTGGCTCGCTAACATCGGCGGGAGCTATTTCGCCGACGGCGAACGTCCTGCCCGGCTGGGTAATGCGCATCCCACGATCAGCCCC
>JAZFPW010000321.1:0-4155 GCA_036444815.1 Gammaproteobacteria bacterium | reverse complement strand
ACGGCATCGAGCGGCGGGAGGCCTGGGCGAGTGGCCGACGCCTCGGGCCACGGCTGTTGCTGACGTCGGCACGAGCGGATCTGGCTACCGGCGTATTCTCCGTCGGCGCCAAACCGACCTACGACGTGCTGGAGCTGTACTCCGGCCAGCCAGAGCGCTTCGCCGGCGCGCTTCAAGCGGCCGAGATACTCGGCCTACCGGTCTTCAGTGACCGCCTGTTTCCGGCGGCTAGATTCGGGATCAATGGACTCGAGCATATTGGCAGCCGCACCGACCGACCCTACGGGCTGGAGCGCTCGCTGCTCGATAAGACTTACCAGGATGTCATCAATATCTTGACGCAGACGCGTACGGTCGTGACGCCAACGCTTGCGGCATTCGGTGGCTTCAGCGGACTGGCTGCCGAGCAGCGGCTCTGGTCCGCTGAGGCGGCCTACACCGGGCTCTATCATGATTACGAGAGATCCGCCTGGTTGCGGGCGAGCGTCGACCGTGGACGTGTTGCGAGCCTCCTGCGAACCGTCGCCGGGCTCGTTCGCGCGGGGGGCCGTGTCGCGGCCGGCAGCGACGCGCCCGCGGTACCCTACGGGCTGGGGTTGCATGCGGAGCTTGCGATGCTCCGCGAAGCCGGGCTGGCCAACGACCAAGTGCTACGGCTCGCGACCGCGAACGCCGCTCTGGCATTGGGCCTGGAGAGGGATCTGGGTACGCTGGAGGTCGGCAAGCTTGCCGACTTCGTCGTGCTGTCCGGCGATCCGCTCAGGCGTATCGCCGACAGCCTCCGCATTGAAGCCGTCGTCAAAGGGGGTGTCTGGCTCGAGCGAGAGCAACTCTTGTCTTCACCCTAGCCTGCTACGCGAACGGCTGCCGCGCTCAGGAGAAGCGCGTGGGACTCGAGCACCGACGGATGTGTGAAATTTGCGCACCCTTATAAAACAAATAGATAAGAACTATTTATAAGACCATATCTAGATATCCTGTCTAAGGCGATCACCGATTTTTCTGGCAAGACTGTGTCTAAATACACCACAATACGGCGCATCCGACCAGTAACTGGATGATTCTAATAGGTAATTCCCTGACAGTATCGATGTTGCGGTAGTCAGCCTGGAAGATACTTCGAGCCGGCGAGTCGGTAAACGACCGAAAAGCTGTGCGAAATGGCACGCGGTTCTGTTAGATTGACCCGTCAAGAAGAAGAACTAGAAGGAAAATAAGAAGAAAACGTTACAGGCTGTTATAGCAATAAAAGAAAAGGTTGTACTGCTTCAAAACGAGAACAACTCGAGCGTGATAACCGGCAGCCAGGCCGCATATTTGAAACCGTAAACTCCGATAACAACAATAATCTAACCCGGCGCTCCCACCGCCGGGTTTTCTTTTTCTGGCCCCGATTCTGTCCAAACTGTGATCCACAGCGGCGCGTGCGGGACGCCGAGATGGTTGACTTATCTGTCCAATCACGGGTCTACGCAAGATTGTCAGCCGGCGATGTTCAAACGCTTACGTGTCGCGATTCTGTTGTATATCCTGGCGTTTACCGCCTTGGGAAACTTCCTGGCAGCTGCGCGCAGCACCGACTGGAACGAGACGCTGTGGGTTGACGTCTACCCAGTCAATGCCGACGGCAGCGCGCGCACTCAGGCTTATATAGACAGCCTCAGCACGGCGGATTTCGAGAAGATCGAAGACTACTTCGCCAAGGAAGCCCTTCGTTATTCGGTCACGCTCGACCAACCGTTCCGTCTGGAACTGGGCCCCCAGGTTGACAACGACATACCAGAACTCGCACCGACCCCGTCTATGCTGGACACGCTGCTGTGGAGTCTCCGGATGCGCTGGTTCGCTGCCCGCGTGGAGTCCGGCAGCGGTCGTCCCAGCCCCGACATCAAACTCTTCGCTTTGTACTACGAAGAGAGCGAGGAGGCAGTGCTGGACCGCTCTACGGCGCTGGAGCGCGGACTCATCGCCATCGCGAAAGTGTTTGCCGGTCGTTCAAGTCAGGGGGCCAATCAGATCGTCATGGCTCACGAGCTGCTCCACACCCTGGGCGCGACAGATAAATACGATCTAGGCACGAATCTACCTATCTACCCACACGGCTACGCGAGCCCGACGCTGGAACCGCTGCACCCGCAGCGATCGGCTGAGCTTATGGCAGGTCGGATTCCGCTCGACGAGCAGACGGCTGCAATGCCATCCGGAATTACTCGGACTCTCGTCGGGCCGATAACAGCCGCCGAGATCGGTTGGCCTATTCCACAGCCGTAAACCGCTTCGCCCTGATGCAATAGCGGGTTACCCGCCCGACGCCTGTATGATTAGCGTCGCGGCGGTGAGCGGGTACCTGGATGGCGGATCGACTGACGAAAATCTACACCCGTAGCGGCGATGCTGGCCTGACCGGCCTCGCGAACGGCGAACGCGTACCGAAGTCTGACGCTCGAATCGAAGCGTTCGGCACTGTCGACGAGACGAACAGTGCGATAGGTCTGGTGCTGAGCGATACAGGACTGCCAACCGCGGTAGCCGACAGCCTCAGCAGGATTCAAGACGAACTGTTCGATGTCGGCGCCGAGCTGGCGCTGCCCGGCTACACAACGATCGGTCCCGAGTACGTGCTGCGGCTGGAGAGCGAGTTAGATGAACTCAATTCCGCGCTTCCTCCGCTGAAGGAGTTCATTCTCCCTGGCGGCGGCCCCGCCGCAGCCGCATGTCACCTGGCGCGTGCAATCTGCCGCCGTGCAGAGCGGCGAGCTTGGACGTTCTCCGAGGCTGCGGACGTGAATCCTGAGCTATTGAAGTATCTCAACAGGCTCTCAGACCTCCTCTTCGTTATTGCCCGAGTACTCGCCCGCCAGGACGGTTCGACCGAAGTCCTGTGGCGGTCCGGGCGTCGGTGAGCAACTGTTGGGATAGACGTCAGACCGCCCAGCCGAACAGCGTCATTACGGCGATGACCGTTATCCAGATGAACAGCGTACGGGTCACCAGACGCATCGCGTTGCGTGCTGCGGCGCTGGAATTTGGTGTCTCCTCGAGAAATCCGGTCATCGCGGCTCTACCGACACAGGCGACGACTTCGTCGTTACTCCGGTGGAACGGTAAATCGGCCCTTAGTTCATAACTTCGCCAACAGTTGAACGCGTCGTCGAAACTGCCGCTCAACGCGTAGCCAACGACCGCCAGGCGCGCTGGTACCCATACCAGGACGCCGTGAACCATCTCCACTGCTGCCAGCGCACCGCCGACGCTGTCCGGATCGCGCGAGCTCTCGTACGAGACTCGTTGCCGTAGCAAATCACTGACGCGGAACAGCCAGGCCCCTACCGGGCCGAGTGCGATAAACCAGAACACGACGCCGAAGATTCGGTTCGTCGCCTGTATAAAGATCGCTTCCTCAACGGCGTCGATATCGGTCGTTCCGGAACGATCACCCTCGCAGAGTTCCGTCAGTACCGCCTCCGACCGCTGCGTATCACCCCGTGACACGGCACTGCAATACTCATCGACTTCGGTTCCCAGATCCCTGGGGCCTAGACAGAAGAAGACGACCAGCACCGCAAATAATAGATACGGAAGGTCCCAGGGAATGGTAGTGCCTCTGAGTACAATACTGGCCCACAGAACGGGAATGAGTGGGATAACCAATATCAGGATGATCGCGAGGTAACTCAGCCAGGGCTTGAGGGCCTTGAGTCTTACCAGGCCCAGATCGAAGTAGGCATCGAACCACCGTAATTCGCGCAGATGCAACACTTGAGTCGCGACGTGCTCAAGGCCAAGACCGAGAATGAGCGCGATGAGCTTCATTGCTTCTTCAGGTCAGCTTTCCAACAAGCGGCCGAGGATCTGCCAGTCGAAGCAGGCTCCAGGGTCGGTTTTTCTTCCGGGTGCAATATCACTATGGCCGACGATCTCTGCGTCTCGGAGGGAAGGATAAGCGCGTCGCAGAATTCGGACAAGCTCCGCAAGTCGTTCGTATTGGACGTACTCGTAAGGGGAATCGTCGGTGCCCTCAAGCTCTATACCGACCGAAAAATCATTGCACTCCTCGCGGCCGCAGTATGAGGATTTACCTGCATGCCAGGCTCGCTTGTCGAACGGAACGTACTGCGTCGGCTCGCCTTGGCGCGATATCACTACGTGGCTCGA
>JAZFPW010000320.1:0-2140 GCA_036444815.1 Gammaproteobacteria bacterium | reverse complement strand
TTCGATCATCTGGATTTCGGCGCCGAAGCTCAGGCCGAGAGGGTTATGGAGCGGATCAAGATAACGTTGGAGGCGGCCGGCGGACAACTCAGCGATGTCGTTCAGGTGACCCGATTCATCGTCGATGTCGCCAACAATCAGGACAGGATTAACGTCGTGATGAACCGCTACTGGGGTGACGATCATCGCCCGGCCAGCACGTCGGTCGAGATCGTCCGCCTGGCGAGCGATCCACGTTTTATTCTAGAGGTCGAAGCCGTGGCGATACTACCCGACTGAGCGAATGGTGAACGGCCGCTGGCCGAGAGCGGACGCTCGCACGGCCGGCTCGTCGATGATAGGTTCTCGGCTTGTTCGTGGCATAGGAGCCTTGCAGTGCGCGTGCGAATTTTATGGCTTGTGTGTGGTCTCCTGGCAGGCGCGAGTGCAGCCAGCGCAGCGTCCGCTGAAGATGAACTCGTCGTAAGCTCTTTTATGCAGTTGCTCCTGGGTGACGCGACAGCCGCGGAACAGGCGTTTGAATTTATCGAGGAGGAATGGGTTCCGGGTTTCGTCCCGATGAGTCTGGAAGCCCTGTACCTGGCGACGTCTACCGCGCGAAGCGCCCAGTTGGTCTCTCTGCTCGAGGCGAAGACGCAGCAGCAACTGGGGTTCGATATCTCAGCCTGGTACGAGTGGCTGTGGAATCAACCCGATACGTCACACCCCGCGTACGGAGATTTCAAGTCGGCACTGTACTCACGCATCGATCCGGTTTTCGCCGGCTACTTCAGCAGCGAGCGCGAGATGGACATCCGGCTCGATGAGATCCGCTGGGGTGGTGTGCGTCAAGACGGGATCCCGCCGCTGCGGAGCCCGCGCATGGTCTCGGCTGCCGACGCCGACTATCTCGCCGACGACAACATCGTGTTCGGACTCGAGGTCAATGGAGACGCACGTGCGTACCCCAAACGCATCCTCGCTTGGCACGAGTTGTTCATCGACGAGGTGGGCGGCGTGCCGGTCGCCGGCGTCTATTGCACGCTGTGTGGTTCGATGATCCTCTACAACACCGAGTACGATGGCATCAATCATGCGCTGGGCACCAGCGGGTTCTTGTACCGATCGAACAAACTCATGTACGACCAGGCAACGCAGTCTCTGTGGAGCACGTTGTGGGGGACACCGGTCGTTGGGCCGCTGGTGGGCCGGGGAATCGAGCTTGAGCGTACCAGCGTGGTGACGACGACGTGGGGCGCCTGGCGAGAGCGACATCCCGATACCGTGGTGTTGTCTCTCGACACTGGCTACCGTCGAGACTACTCCGAAGGCGCGGCCTATCGCGACTACTTCGCCACCGATGAGTTAATGTTCAACGTTCCCACGCTGGATCGGCGGTTGAAAAACAAGGACGAGGTTCTAGGGTTGCTGATGGCGGGGACCGATTCCACTCCGATCGCGTTTGCCAGCGATTTCTTGCAAGAAAATTCCCTTTATCACGATAACGTGAGCGACCGGGACATCGTTATCCTGACCGACCGATCCGGCGCCCATCGAGTGTACGAGGCGAATGGCGTGATGTTCGCGGACTGGGACGAGTTCGCATCGGTCGTCGACGTGGATGGCGTTCGCTGGACGCTCAACGAAGTGCGCCTGGAGAGTGCTGAGGGTCGCATCAGGTATCGCCTGCCGGCGCATCGAGCCTTTTGGTTCGGTTGGTACTCGGCGTATCCACAGACCCGGCTGATCCATTGATCACTGCTAAACACGAGCTTTCGGGTGCGAGAACTCCCCATCCGGGAGTAAGATGTAGGCACTCATCACCAGTGGAGCCTTCAATGCATAGAATAACAACCAACCCGCATTACCGGAGCGCCGCCACTCTGGCGTTGGCGCCGGCCCTGCTCCTGCTCACGGCATGTGGGCAGGCCCCTGAACAAACAGCCGTAGAACCAGCGGTAGAACCAGCCGTAGAGCCGCAGACCGTGGTCCTGTACGAGGGGGCGCGCGTCATAGTAGGCGACGGCTCGGCGCCCATCGAAAACGGCGCGTTTGCCGTTGACAATGGCCGCTTCGTCGCGGTTGGCGTAGCCGGCGAGGTAGCGGTACCGGCAGGCGCGACCCGCGTGGATCTGACAGGCATGACCGTGATGCCCGCGAT
>JAZFPW010000319.1:0-7309 GCA_036444815.1 Gammaproteobacteria bacterium | reverse complement strand
TTTACGATCAAGCGGCAGCCGATTTTCCCTGAGCGTTGCTTGCCGTCTTCGGATTCAGCTCGCAGGCCTCATCCCAGGTAATGATATTCAGCGTACGCACGAAACTGCCCGCCCCAATATTTTCCGCGCACCACAGACCTAGCTCGACTATCTCCGGCTCCGAGAAATGCTCGCGTAACTGCGCGTAGAAATCATCATCGTCGGCCTTCGAGAGATCGTGCTTCAGATGATCGGCGAAGCGTAACGCCGTCTTCTCGCGTTCGGAGAGAATACTGCTGTTCTCGAAATCCCAGACTTCCTGGATCTTGTCCTCGGTCAGGCCGACATCCCGGGCGGCGCTCGAACGCACCGTACTGCAGTAGCCGCAGGTATGATCGAACGCGATCTTGACGCGACAGAGCTCCTTCAGATCGCGCGGCAACTCTCCGTCGTTGGAGAGCGCCAGCCAGTAACGGTACCAGGCGAGACCCGCCGGACTTCTGAATATCACGCGCAGAACACGCGGGTCCGGAGAGCCCGCGCTCTCTGCGAGCGTTACGTATTCCAAGGCCTCCGGCGCCAGGTCCTGATCAGCCAAATAATCTAAACGGGGCATTCTTTACTCCTGTAGCTGGAACAACAGCTCCCTTCAATTTGGGCTTGCGGCTAATCAAGCCCGACAATCTCCCTGGCGTCACCGGTGAGCTCAACGATGTGCAGTCCCGTGGATGAGCGATCGACCGCATAGATGTAGCCCCGGTCATCGATATTCACGTTGTTCGTCTGAATCACGGCATCACAGATTTCCGCGCCGTCAACTTCGACGCACAACTCCGTCGTGTTCTCCGTGATCTCGGGAACGAAGTGTCCGACCTCTACGGGGTTGAACGGGTCTCGAATATCCACGGCTCTGATACCGCCATTGAAATAGGACAGAACGACGAGTCTTCCGTCGAAGCCTGGATGATCGGCGTCGTTGATCGAATGCGGGCCGAAACGTCCGCCCCGGTGGCAAAAATCTCCTGGCTCCTCGGCAGCCTGATACGTCGATATCGGAAACGGCTTGTCCTCTTGCGTGATGTCGAGGATGAACATGACGTCCCGTGTTCCCTGGCAGCGACGCGCACCACCTCCGGCTTCGGATGGGACCAGCAGAATATCGCGTGTGCCATTCTCGAGGTCGTCCTCATAACCGCGCACTGGTACGTCGTAGACGGGTTTCGCCGTGTGAACGCCCCAGTACGTCGGCATGTCCAGCCGCGCGATCTGCGGATAGAGAAGGTTCTCCGGAGTCGGCGCGTACGGATCGTCGGATGCGGGGTCGCCGCTCAAGAACTTGTCTACGTCCAGAATTTGCAGCGTGCCGTCGTTACCGCTCCCGTAACCGAGATACATGCGGTTATCGACAACGTATGGCTGATGCAGGCCGGACACGGAGTCGGCCGGGAAAGCCCCCCCGGCGCCCGGCTCCCAACCGACGAGCCCGAAGTCGCGGATGTGCCGCGGTTCATCCGGGTTGCTCAGATCGAATGCCTGCAACACTCGTGTCACGCGCCACCCTTCCGGCGTGCCATTGAAATAGCCGATACCCGTCTCGCACTCCCATTGACCCTTGTGGGTTTCGCGGTTGCCGCGGCTCGACTGAGCGCGCGCCGAGACGCCGGTCGTCGCGATCGTACGCAGAAAGTGCGGCTCTGCCGGATCGGTCACGTCGAACAGTTCGTAGCTGAGCAGGCCATTGGTACGCATCAGGTAGACCCGGTTCGGATCTCCGTTCGGCAGCTGCGAACCGTCGCATATCTGGACATGCTGAGTACCGCTCGCTTCTTCGCCGGTTGGCGGCACATGACGCAGCAACACCGGCGTAGTCGGATCGGTCACGTCGAGGATCGTCATACCGTTTACCTCGACCACACCGGTTTTGGGATTCATAGCTTCGCCGGCGTGCTGGCCGACGAACAGAATACGGCGATCGCCATACGCATGGACGATCGGCTGATAAGCCGAACGCGCCTGCAGATCGTGATAGCCGACGAGCCGCATATTGTGGGCGTTGTCATATGCGGCTGCTACCGCGGCGGGCATCTCCGAAGCGGCGCTCGCCGCCGGGGAGACCGCAGCGCCGGGCTGAGCGTCGCAACCCGAGATAGATAAGGCAACTGCGGCCCAGTAGGTTCCGATTGATGCTCGACACATTAGCGGTTCGTTAGACATCGCGTCCCTCCCCGGGCTGTTATTGCTATTCGCGATTCGGCATGGATCGCCGACATGATCGTGCCTAATCGCGCCCGAGTCCAGAAGAAATACGGTCCGCGCACGCTAGACGGCCCCGCGGCGGGAGCGTTGTGCGGACGGGAAAATCTACCCGTATCAAGCGATTAACGGTGGTGGCATACTTGCCGCCACACGAATCCATAAGAACATGCTAGGAATCCAACAATGAACTCTCGGCTGGGCGCGCTCATCGGACTGCTAGCACTGTCATGCTCGGCTTTCGGGCATCATTCGCAAGCGGAATTCGACGACGACGCGGTACTTGAACTGCAGGGCGAGATCGTTGCAGCGTACTGGCGTAATCCCCATGTGAATTTCACGCTCAGGACCGTCGATGACGACGGTAACGAGGAGCTTTGGGAGATGGAGGCGGCGTCCTGGAATACCCTGGCTCGCAAGGGCGTGCCGGAGAACGTGTTCAAGGCCGGCGATCGAGTGACGATCGCTGCACATCCGTCGACGCGGCGCCCGCGGCAGCTGCAAGTCAACCATGTACTCCTCGACTCCGGGATGGAAGTCATCCTGAGTCCCAGCGGTGATCAGCCGCGCTGGTCGAATGAGTATTACGGCGGCACGGCGCAGACGGTGGAACCCGCTCCGCTCTCGGAGTCGTCGGTTACCGCAGACGGCCTGTTTCAGATCTGGGCAATTGCCGGCGGGAGGCGAGTGCCGCTGGACCGTGAACTGCCGCTTACCGACGCGGCGCGCGAAGCCCTCGCCGTCTGGAATCCTCTCGCTGAAGACCCGCTATTGAAGTGCGTACCGCCCGGCATGCCGCCCGCGATGGGCAACCCGTATCCCATGCAGTTTATCGAACAGGACGGCAACATCGTGCTGCGCCTCGAAGAGTTCGACAACGTTCGCACGATTCATCTAGAGCCGAACGCTGCCGCGAATACGCCGGGCCCGCTAGGCTACTCCGTCGGTCGCTGGGAGGAAGGCGGTCTCATCGTCGAGACGACGAACATCAATTACCCCTACTTCAACCGCGTCGGCGTTGCGCAGAGCGGCTCGGTCGAGACGTTTGAACGGTTCACGGTTGGCGAAGACGGGCGCCGGCTCGATTACGAACTGACGATAACGGACCCGGCGACGCTGACGGAGCCCGTTACCTGGGGCACTTATTTCGTCTCGGGTCGCGGCGAGGTCATCAGGCCATACGAATGTAATGTAGAACGCTACGTCGAGAGATAAGGAAGCCCATGACTGATTCCGAGGACACGCACGCCATCCGCCCAGCGAGACTAGTGGCCGTCGCATCGCTAACAGCCCTCTTGTGGCTGCCCTGCGCTCAGGCTCAGACGCTGAATGTCACCCTGATCGGCACCGGCGACCCGATTCCGCGCCTGGACCGTTTCGGTCCGGCGACACTCGTCGAGGCTGGCGAGCATCGCATGTTATTCGATGTCGGCCGCGGTGCTGCCCAACGCCTCGGACAGCTCGGTATCGCTTTGGGCGATATCGACGAACTCTTCATCACGCACTTTCACCATGACCATCTGATAGGCATCGCGGACGTCTGGATGACGGGCTGGCTACCGAATCCGTTCGGCCGCCGTAGCATGCCGTTGCGCGTCTGGGGACCCACAGGAACACAGGACATCCTCGATGGACTACGCCAGGCAATGGATCCCAATATTCAGATTCGGATCGTCGATGAGCAACTTCCGCCGGCTGGCGCCGAGTTCGAAGCCCATGAGTTTTCCGAGGACGGCGTCGTTTTCGACGAAGACGGGATCGTCGTCACGGCATTCGCCGTCGATCACGGCCAATACATCAAGCCGTCATACGGTTATCGCATCGACTATGCGGGTCACTCGGTAGTGATCTCGGGAGACACGAAATTCGATGAGAATCTGATCGAAATATCCGAGGGCGTAGACGTTTTAATTCACGAAGTAGCCGCTGCGAACGTAGAAATACTGGAGTTCGATCCGCGAATGCAGTTGATCCTTGACCACCACACCACTCCGGAAGAAGCCGGTACGGTATTCGCACGCGCCGAGCCCAAGCTCGCCGTCTACACCCACTACGTCCTATTGAGCGCGCCAAATGCTCCGGAGGTGACGGTGGAAAAAGTCGTCGAGCGCACGCGGACAACATACTCCGGGCCGTTACAGACGGGAGACGATCTGATGCGCTTCGAGATCGGCGACACGGTAAAGATCGTGCCGTTCAGCCCATAGACTACGGAGCAGGTCGCGACGCCTCACTAGTGAATAACTCAGTAATCTTCCCCATCGGCGTCAGGTCCTTGCCCGCCAGGCCAGCGTAATCCGGCGCGTAGCGCGCACATTTGAAGATCGAGTTGAATGCCCGGCCCGCGTCGGACGTCATCGTCGCATAGATGCCGTACTCGTCACCCGTCCGGTCTCCCACCGGGCTGATGTACTCCCACACGATCTCCCCATCGGTCGTTAGCTCGAATATATGGCCATGCGCACCGGAGCAGACGAGCGTATTACCGTTCGGGAGTCGCTGCACGCCCGAGATATAGCTGCTGTAGAAAGCATTCGGTAACGTCGGCCGATAACTCCAGACAATTTGCTTCGAGATCGTCGCCGCAGCGGCGCCCATCCCCATTCCTCCGGTCGGGGCGACATAGCCTGCATCGGCCTCGGGGATGTACTCGCCGTCCTCCATCGACCCGGCGTAGGGATTGAGTTCTATCACCGAGGAAAACGTCGGCCCCAGCCGTCGTGCGCCATTATCGAAGATCAGGAAATTCCCGGAGCCCTGCAACTCGCCCAGGTACGGTCCGACTTCCCGCTCACGAATCCATTGGATGTCGTGGGAGAAGAATACCTGCTGGTGACCGTCGGTACTGGACTGCCCTTCATCGGTTGCCGAGGGGCAGTCGCCGGCATCATAGACGCACGGGTTTCCCCAACGGAATATAAAATCCCCCGCATCGCTCGCGGCCAGGGCGACACTCTCCTCCGGATCTCCCGGCACGAAGGTCGCGCCGTGGTCGATGACGTAGAACTCACTATCCGCGGAGTTATTGATAACGACGTGGTCGAGCACAGAGTTGAAGTCGAAGCCGTTCGCATGAATCCAGTCGCCGCCCACGCCGTTGCCGAAGTTCGGGTCGAACTTCCCGGGGTTCTCACCGATCACAGCGAAGTTAGCGAGATCGGGGTCGATGTCCTGCACGGTATGATCACTGATGTTCCATTGCCAGATGACGTTCCCATCCATATCCACTTCGACGAGGCCATCGGGGCGTGAAGCGATATCGTCCCGGCCGGCCGGATCGACACCGGCCGCCACGGCTTGCTCATGCGTGATCGACTTCGTGGCCGTGTACATCAATGTCTGTTCTTCGAGTTCCGGATTCCAGATCATCCGGAAGTCATGATGCGGCGTGAACTCCGGACGCTCGTCGTCATGCTGCCAGAGGACTTCACCGTCCCAGTCCACTAGTTGGTAAATCGCCCCACTCATTCCGCCTCGGCCGGCCTTGTTGACGACGCCCCGTAATAGCGTGCCGTCCTCCAGCAAGCGGGCATGTTTCTCGATGGCCTCGGAGCCAGGGATGCTCCAGCCCTCGGGATAGGGCCAGTAATGCACGACTTCACCCTGCATGTCGATCAAGTAGGTATTCTGGCCGCGAAACGGACTGAAGATCGTATAGCCCGCGAACGCTCTCGCCGGATCGTGCTGTATCAGTTCGGTCGGGCCCTGAAAAACTTCGAACGCGCGTGCGCCGAAAGTCACTGCGAGAACAAGCACGGTCGTAAGCACATAGAGTGTTCGAGTGTATGACATCGTTTACCCCTTACTTTTCGGTTCCGGCGGTTGTGCTGGCTCCCCGTGATAGACTGCTCGCAAGAAGAACCTGGCCGACGCTGCGATTTATTTTGTTCTGCGGCGATCGGACCGGACGTAAAGCCTACCATGCCGGAGCCGAGCAACGCGACCGAAGACAAGCGCGCCCGGAACCGCTCCGCAGCAGAGGAAACGACAATGATTAATTCATCGACAGGTATTAGTACATCCGTAACGGCCATCGTCGTTGGAGCGCTGGCCAGCCTCGGCGCGGAGCCCGCCACCGCTCAAGGAGACGCCGAAAACTGCGGCGGTCAGCGCAACCTGGCTCTCGTCAACGGCCAGATCTATCAGATGAATGAAACCGATACGATGGCCTCATCGGTATTGATCAAGAACGGCCTCGTCGCATCCCTGGACCCGAATCTGGACGGCGAAGACGATTGTGTCGATACGATCGACTTACAGGGCCGGGTCGTTATCCCGGGCCTGATCGACAACCACATCCACTACGTGCGTATCGCGAATCGTCCCGGCTATGACACTCGATCGCTGGAGACGACCTTCACGATAACCGCAGCGCTCGACGCGATCGAAGCACGAGCTGCCGACGTGCCGACCGGCGAACTGATAACGACGATCGGCGGCATTCGTCGGACACAGTGGGCTGAGGGACGCTTCCCGACGCGTACCGAACTCGATAGCGCTGCGCCCGACCACGCAGTGTATCTGTCCGAACGCGGAGCGGGCCCCGGACAGACCAATACGGCCGGGCGGGAGCTCCTGCGTGGACTCGGCGTCGTCGTCGCGGACGACGGTTCGATCACCAGAGGGCCGGAGACCGCCAAAGCCTACGACGTGCTCGCCGCGTCCCTGACGAATGATGATCGCAAGAGGCAGATGGCGGATGTCGCGTCGTACTCGCTGTCGGTCGGCCTGACGACGGTCATGGACATGTCGGGCACGGTGCCGGGCGTCGGCTTCATCGACCAGACCGACGGTTATGACTTTCTGCTCGAGATGGTCAGGGAGAACAGCCACAAGGTGCGGACTCGCATCTACTTCCCGGGACTGGATGAGGATGCCGAGTTGGTCCAGTTGATGGGCTATCTGGACAACAAGTGGCCGAACTACGGCCCCGACATGGCCAAGATCGTTGGTATCGGCGAGTGGTCGGTCGGCCGCGGCCTGTTCAACGAGCAACCGCTCGGGGAAGCGGCACGGCTCGCGCAGCGCAGGATCGCCGAGCGCGGCTGGACCTATCACCAGCACATCCATTCTCCCG
>JAZFPW010000318.1:0-6261 GCA_036444815.1 Gammaproteobacteria bacterium | reverse complement strand
CCATCGCGGGCAGGTAGAGGGCCATCAGATAGAAGCCGACGGTCAGGCCGATCTTTTTCGTCGTCGCCACATCCCGTGCGGAGTAGAAGAACATGAAGCCGCGCGGCAGAATCGCCCAGTACAACGCGATGCCGAACACGGGGAATGTAACCCACCACTGCGGCGTGGCGAGCCCCTGCGGACCGGGTAGCGTCAGCAGCGCCGGCTCGGCTTCCTGGATCCGGTTGAACAGCGTCAGCAGGTTGCCGTCGATCAGCGTCAGACACCAGAAAGCCGCGGCCCAGACTGCGACGAACATCCAGATCGCCTGCGCGACCGTCGTCCACGTCACACCGCGAAGGCCGCTGGATGTCACATAGATCACGACCATGACACCCATGATCGCTAGCGCACCGAAGTATGAAATATGGCCTTCGGTTCCGCCGGACAGCAGCCGCGCCGGCCCGGTAATGTTGGCCGTCATCAGCGGGATACAGCAGGAGAGGGTATAGAGGGCGATGAAGGCCCTGAATTTTCCTTCGCCGAAATAATCGACGAGCATGTCGGCCGGTGTGATGTAGTTAAATTTTCGGCCCAGGCAGGTAATTCTCGAGCCGATAAAATAGATCATTCCCAGCGGCGTGAAGACGGTCCACATCACGTTGGCCGCGAACGCGACGCCGTGCGCGTGGTAGAAGCCCATCGAGCCCGGAATCGCGAAGGCCGTATGGAAACCACCGGCGATACCGAGATAGAGGACCAGGAAGCCGAAGCCGGGCGCGACCTTGAAGTAGTCGTCCATCCGGACGTTGCCCATCCGGGTCCAACGCCCCGTGCCCAGCCAGAGGATCAGCAGCGCGTAAGCGAAGACGATTAAGACCGTGTAGTGCCACGATTCCGAGAACATCGATTATTCTCCCCTGATCTCGGCGTCTTCCCGGGCGATCCGGGTGCCCAGATACCAGCAGCCGCCCAGCCAGACGATGCCCCAGCCGCTGCACCAGACGTAGACGAGTGGCATGCCGAGAATCGGAACGGGCTCGTTCACGGCCCACGTGCCGACGTAGACCATCAGGAAACAGAACACGAACCACGCCAGGTAGAGTTTCTCCGACAGTGTCTGGGGCATGAGATGGCTCTTGTATTCGGGCTCTGACATGGCTGTTCCCTCGTGGCCGAATAGCGGTTGGACGGAGCGAGGTGTCACGGTGTTCTTGTTGCAGAAGCCAGGCACCAGGCCGGGCTTCCTCTTGCCGTGTCACCACGTATCGGTAGACCGGCGTATTCTGCTAAAACAGCCTGCCCAAGTCCACTGTGCCGGTTCGGTGCGGGGCGGTGACTGGGCAGGTATAGTAGCGAAGCTCCGAACACGGGACCGTGGCCACACCAATGAAAAACTCGAGCTCAGTCCTCGTTTGCCTAGCGCTGGTTGCGACGGCGTTCGGCATGACACCGGCCGTCGCGCAGTGGCCGGAACGCCCGATTACCCTGGTCGTCATGTACGGAGCAGGCGGCGGTACCGATGTCGTGCTGCGAACCCTTGCCGCCGAGATGTCGGAGTCGATGGGTTGGCGAATCAACGTCATCAACCGACCGGGGGCGGCAGGCTCCTTGGCGACCAATTACGTCCTGAACAAGCGTAACGACGGCTACACGCTGCTCGGCTCTTCGAGTTTCGGTAAATTCGCACGGATCAGCGGCGACGGTCACTCGCGTTCGTGGACGGACTGGTATTACATGCAGGCAGGCACGAACCTCGCGAGTTGGTCGGTGCGTCCCGATTCGCCGTTCAAGACCTTTGCCGATGTGGTAGCCGCCGCGAAGGCCGATCCCGGTAGAATTACGATTTCGACGTCCGGGACGGGCGGTCTCTGGCACGAGATGGCCGCCTCTGTGGCCGGGGCGGCCGGCATCGAGCTGAAATACGTTCCCTATAGCGGCGGCCAGACGGCGACGCTCGCCGGGCTGAACGGCGAGGTCGATATCGCCGGCGGCGGCGTGCACGAACACATGCAGTTCGTCGATGCCGGCCAGCTGGTCACGTTGCAGCAGACGAGTCCGGAAGACATCGTGACCGCCAGCGGCAAGGTGATGCCGACGCTCGCCAATTTTATTGCCGGGATCAGGGATGAACTACCGCCAAACGGCACCTACGACATCGGCATTCGGCGCGATACGCCGATCGAGATCATTCGGGAGTTGCAGCGTGCGTTTTTGGCCGCGGTCGACTCGGAGCGGTTCCGGACGATGGTCGAGCAGCGCAACTTCGTCATCGACGTGTTGGTCGGCGAAGCGGCGGACCGGCGAGCCGCGCAGCTCGAGGTGATATCGGCGGACGCGTTCGAGAAGCTGAATATCCCCGGTGCCAGGTCCGCAGTGGAGCTCGATCTCCCCGAGCCGGTAGATTTCTCCGCCTGGTGGCCGCCGCAGGGATACGAGCCACTACCGCTCTGACGAGATTGCCCTGAGGAGGGGTGGGTGAGTCCTTCACACCGCAGCTGGGAACGTATCGTCGCTCACGCGGATATGGATGCGTTCTACGCAGCCGTCGAGCAGTTGGATGATCCCGCTCTTCGCGGCCGGCCGATCCTGGTGGGCTCGAAGAGTCGCCGCAGTGTCGTGTTGACCGCGAGCTACGAGGCGCGCCCGTTCGACGTCGGTAGTGCGATGCCGATGGCCCGGGCTATGCAGCTCTGCCCGGATGCGGTAATCGTTCCGCCGCGTTTCGATCGTTACGAGGAAATGTCCGTATCGATCATGAAAGTGTTCTCCGATTTCTCTCCCGATGTAGAGCCGCTCAGCCTGGACGAAGCGTTTCTGGAGATGAGCGGGGCGGAGGACATCTTCGGGCCGCCGGCGTCGATGGGTCAGCGGCTGAAAGATGCCGTGCGCGAAGCGACCGGTGGTCTAACCGTCTCGGTCGGGTTGTCCAGTACGAAGTACGTGGCGAAAGTGGCCAGCGCCCACCGGAAGCCGGACGGGCTCACACTCGTAGCGTCGGAAGACGCGCGAGCGTGGCTGGCGCCACAATCGATCGCGCGCCTCTGGGGAGCCGGCTCGAAAACGCAGGCGAAGCTGCGAGAGTTGGGTTTCGACACGATCGGCGACGTCGCCGCGGCCGATAGAGCGTACCTGGTCGAGCAACTAGGAAGCGCAGGCGCGCGTTTCCACGAGCTCTCACACGCGCGAGACTCGCGTCCGGTAGTGAGCAGCCGAAAATCCAAGAGCATCGGCTCGGAGCGGACGCTGCACGAAGATGTCACGAGCCGGGAGGACATCAAGACGCACCTGCGGCGCTCCGCAGATAAGATCGGCAAGCGGTTGCGGCGAGCCGGCCTGGTCGCGCGTGGGGTACGCGTAAAACTCAAGACCAGCGATTTTCGCCTCCTGACGCGGCAATGTCCGCTCAACGAACCGAGTGACGTGGCGGACACCCTCTACTTAGCCGGTGCGGATCTTCTGCAGCAATTCGCCGATCCTGGACCGTTTCGACTCGTCGGCATGGCGGCTTTTGATCTGATCGGCTGCACGAATCCGCAGCAATTGGGGTTGCTTGGGACCAGCGAACGACAGCGCCGGCTCGAAGTCACGCTCGATCAGATCACACAGCGCTTCGGTGAAGACACGGTCCATCGCGCCGATGAAATACATCGAACGCAAGATCCGCGCTTATCGTCGGACATGGACTTCCTGGACGCGCCCGAACCCGACTGAACGCGCGGGGCTAGCCCGCTGTATCAACTTTCGGTCCGGGCGGTGCCTGGTTCTCGAGCTCCGTCCAGCGATCGATGACGGCCTCCAAGTCGCGCTGCATGACGGCGAGATCGTGCAATCGATCTCGGACCTCCTCGTGAGGCTGCGTGTAGAAGTCCGGCGCGTTGATCTCCTCCTGCCTGCTGGCGATCTCGCGCTCCAGCCGCTCGATCTTATCGGGTAGTGAGTCCAGTTCCCGTCGGAGTTTGTACGAGAGCTTTTTGGCACGGCGTGGCTTCACTGTCTCGCTGACTGCCGGGCCCGTCGCGTCGGGCTGCCGCGCGCCTTCCCGGTCATCGGGCGCCGCCAGCGTGTGCTGCAGCCGGGCCCAATCGGAATAACCTCCGGCATAACGTTTCACCGAGCCGTCGCCCTCGAAGACCAACGTACTCGTGACGACACGATCGAGGAAGTGTCGATCGTGACTAACGACGATCAATGTGCCGCCGAATGAGACGAGCCTCGTCTCGAGCGCCTCCAGCGTTTCCACATCCAGGTCGTTGGTCGGTTCATCCAGAACCAGGAGATTGGTGGATCGAGTGAACAGCTTCGCCAAGAGCACACGATTGCGCTCTCCGCCGGAGAGCGCCGCGACGCGGGTCATCGCGCGCTTCGCAGAAAAAAGAAAGTCAGTGAGATAGCCGACGATGTGTTTCTTCTTGCCGAACATCTTGATGTAGTGACGGCCTTCACCGACGATCTCCGCCACGGTCCTGGTCGTGTCCAGCTCGCGCCGGAGCTGATCGAAGTAGGCGATCTCGAGGTTGGTACCAAGCTTGACGGAACCCGAGTCCGGTTTCAGTTCGCCGAGAAGGATGTGGAGTAGGGTGGTTTTGCCTACGCCATTGTTGCCGATGATACCGATCCGTTCGCCGCGCATGACGCGCAGGGAGAAACCATCGAGCAGCTTCGTATCGCCGTACGCGTGCGAGACGTTGCGGGCCTCGATGACTTTGCGCCCGGAGAGTCGATCCGACTCGTTGATGTGAATCCGTGCGCTGCGGGGGCGGGGGATTCGCTCGGCGCGCTCCTCGCGCATCAGCTCCAGCGCCCGGACACGCCCCTCGTTCCTGCTTTCTCTGGCCTTGATGCCCCGGCGGATCCACACTTCTTCCTCCGCAAGCTTCTTGTCGAATAGCGCGTTTCGACGGTCTTCTTCGATGTCGGCCTGTGCTTTCTGCCGGACGTAATCGCTATAGCCGCCCGGCCAGCTACGCAGTTGCCCGCGGTCGATCTCGATGATGCGTGTCGCGAGGCGGTCCACGAAGCCGCGATCGTGGGTAATGAACATTACGGCGCCGGGAAAGTGCTGGACCTGGCGTTCCAGCCACTCGATCGTGCTGATGTCGAGATGATTGGTGGGCTCATCCAGGAGCAACAGATCCGGGCTCGCAACCATCGCCTGCGCCAGGGCCACTCGCCGGCGCCAGCCGCCGGAGAGTTCATTCATCTTCTGTTCTGCGGGGAGTTCCAACTCGGTGATGATGGAGTCCACTTGCGTATCGATGGACCAGCCGCCACCGGCCTCGATGACCCGTTCCAGCGTCTCCATCTCCCGGAGCGTTGCCGCGTTCGGGGACTTGTCGGCGGCGAGTTCCTGATAGGCCTCGATGTGCCGCGAATGCGCGCGCATGCCATCCGCGACGCAGTCGCGGACCCGTTGTTCCGAGCCTTCGGCCAGGGTCTGATCGAGCGCCCCGATACGCAACGAGATCGGACGGTCGATCTCGCCCTCGTCGGGGGCCAGTTCGCCCGTCAGCAGCGCCAGCGTCGACGATTTACCGGCGCCGTTGCGGCCGATCAGGCAGACGCGTTCCGCATCGTCAATCTGGAAGGATGCCCGACGGAGGATGACCTGGTCGCCGAAGGCCAGCGAGACCTCGTCGAAGCGGATGAAGGCTGACATGGGGCGTGAGCGTACGGGAAACGGCCCGCCGCGAGAAGGCGCCGACTAGCGGTGGTTCCAGGCCTTCCCGGTCGTAGGTCCTGGCCGGCCTGACGTCAATCGGTGACGGTGATGAAGTAGGTCGTGGTCACACCGCCGCCGGTGCCGACGCCGGGACCCGCCGTCGCGACCTCCAGAACTCCCGCACTGGAACTCGGCGTCGTGTCGGCCTGGACGACAAAACTATACATCAGCGGGCCGTTGTTCGACGTACACCCGACTATATATTCCGACGGGCCGACGATCGAGCCGTTGCCGGACGTGAACGTGACCGACGTGCCGCCTGGCATCGGCTGGCCGTGCAGATCGCCGATCGTGAAGGTCACGGTATTCGTGCTAAGGGCCGGCACCACGAGCGTGCCGCCCACGTTGTCGGTGATAAAGGCCGTGCTCCCGGACATGATGATGAGTCCGGTGGCACCGATGCCGGTGGTTTCCGACGTGCTGCACCGGCCGGTGGTGTCCTGGCACAGCAGCCCGTTAAAGAACGTATCGCCCGTGCCGTAGGCGAAGTTTCCATCGAAGTCCAGGAAAAACTCGCCGCCGTCGTGAACACCGTTCTCGTTCTCGTCACGGAAGGCCTC
>JAZFPW010000317.1:0-2817 GCA_036444815.1 Gammaproteobacteria bacterium | reverse complement strand
GGGCTCGCTGCCGCTTCGCTCTTTCCTGTGATATTGCTTGGCATCTTCTCTAAGCGAATTAATAAGCAAGGCGCGATCGCAGGCATGTTAACGGGCTTGGCATTTACCTACGGCTACATCGAGTATTTCAAAGGATTGTTTCTCCCCTGGGCCGGCGCACCTTGGTCGGAGAATGTGGCCGCGAACTGGTTGTTTGGCATCTCGCCCGAAGGGATAGGCGCGGTCGGCATGTGCTTGAACTTCATCGTCGCCGTCACGGTCAGCAGACTAACGCCGCCGCCGTCAGCAAAAATTCAGGGGCTCGTCGAACGTATCCGTTATCCCCGTGACGTCGCGTCCGCGGGAGAATCTGCGGCGTAACTTGGCGACTCAGGGTGTCAGGGACGCCAGATAAGCCACGATGTTGAGCATATCTTCGGACGTCAGGTTCTGCACGACCGGCTCCATGGCCCCCGGGCTCTTCCGCGTGCCCTGCTTGATGTCCCAGAGCTGTCGCATCGTGTAACTCGCCGTGCGCCCGGCGATGCCAGGGATGTCGCCGAGGCCCTTCTGCCCCGGGCCATGGCACAAGCCGCACTGTATCGTCTTGCCGTCACCGGTGGTCACGAGGGCCTCACCCTTCGCGAGGCTGCCTACCGGCACGTAGGTAATAAACCCGCTACGCGGATCGCGCATTATCTCCATCCGTTCCGGGTGCTCCGGCACTTCGATGATGCGTTGGCCGAGCGGCATGGGCGGTGCGCCCTCAATCGGTATCATCAGCCCGCCGGCAGTCACGCGCACCTGCGGTGCTTCTTCTACTTCGACGACGCGAACCCATGGGCGGAATGGCATCGAGGAGAAATACTCGGCAATCTGGATTTTCTCGGCGTCGCTAAGACCCCGGGGCATCCTCGCCATCTCGTTCGTGTTGTCCTTGCGCGGATCCGCATTGTGGCGGTCACCGGTCTCGAACGCGTCGAGTTGCTGGAGGATGTAGGCCGCCGGCAGACCGGAAACGTGGGCGTTTTCCATCTTGCCCTGGCCGTTGGGGTAGTGACAGAGCGAGCAGGCGCGAACTCCCGTGCTCTCGTTCCCGTAGGCCACGATGTCGGGCATCGGCGGGTGGTCGCCTGGGTACCAGTCAGCGGGCCCGTAGCCGAACCCTGCCTCGTTGCGGGTGAAGGATGCCGTCGTGTCGGGTAATGTCCGCTTGATGCCGTCGTCCGGCTCGGTGGTGCTGGGGTGTCTACAGGAGCGCGGATTGGCCGTCAGCGGGCAAGGAGGGGCGACGAGATCGCCCTCAGCGAGCGGAGTCAGAAATCCGTATGCCCAGTCGGGCCAGTCCGGTGCCTGTTGCTGGGCAGGCTGCGCGCCGGGCCCGCCGCCTGAGGTGGCGATGCCGACCAGCGCTAGCATGATCATTCCGATGAATCGTTTCATACGTCCCCCGTTATTCAATCTGATGAACGGTATGTAGTCTTGGCGTCGATTCTACCCAGTTCAGGTCCGTAGATGGCCCAAAATCGGGTTAAATCTTCTTAATGACGCCGGGTCAAAGAGCTGAATGTCCGTTCTGGTCGAACGCTACATTCGGAGTTCCGATCATTGGTTCTAGATGGGGAGACTCCGGGTAGACTCTAGCCGATAATGCCCAGGCTAGAGGGGGATAAATCGTGAGATATACAATTGTTTTCGCTGCGGCCCTCGTTCTGGTATCCCCGGCGTCCGGTCATCACAGTAATGCCAGCATGAATAGGGATTCTGTCTTGGCGTTCGAGGGTACGATTACGCAGTTCAACTGGCGGAACCCCCATGTCTATTTCATCGTCGAGACCACTGACGAGCGTGGTGAACAGGTCGAGTGGACGATACAAACGGACTCGACAAACATCCGAGCACGTCGGGGCTGGACGCGCGATTCGCTAGCTAGCGGGGACCGTGTTGCGCTACGGGCGTATCCGGCGCAAGACGGACGGCAATATGCGCTCTTGATATCGATCGAGAAGGAAGGCGGAGTTGTCTTGCGAATGGCATCCGATCCTCTCGAGGTGACCGCCAGCACGCCGACCCTTGAGGGCGTATGGATGGCGGACGCATCAAAACTCGTCAGATACTCTGGCGGGCTCGCCGGTTTTTTCAACGCTCAGCTCGCAATGACTGAAAGTGGGGCGGCCGCCCACGCGGCGTTCAGCGAACGCTCTGATGCGAACCCGGGAACGAGGTGCATCGGAATGCCGACGCCGCTCACGATTGTTACGACTCACCTGTACCCACTCGAGATCCAGTTCAACGAAGACGAAGAGACCATCGTGATTCGGAGCGAATTTTTCGACGAGGAACGAACGGTGTATATGGACGGCCGAGGGCATCCGGAGGGTGGCGACCGGCTCCTCGCCGGTCACTCGATCGGTTGGTGGGACGACGAGGTTCTGATCGTGGACACCAGAAACTTTGCAGATCATCGGTCGCCTTACCAGTCCGGTGTGCCTTCGGGCGCTCAGAAGCATGTCGTCGAGCGATACCGGTTGACCGAGGACGGTACCCGGATCGCAGTCGAGTTTCTCCTCGAAGATCCTGAGTATCTTGCAGAACCATTGACCCATACGAGGGAATTGGTCTACTCCCCGCATCTGGTGATGTCCCGATACGATTGCGATCCACAAACGACGCGACGCTTCCTGAATTGATATTTCAGAAGGGACAGTCCAGCAGGACTTGCGCCGAAAACCAGTGGCCTATGAGTGTATGAGTTACTTCTGATGTACCCGAGAACAGCTAGACGATTAGCTAATTGAATCGTTCGCTGTCAGACAAAAAAAGTGAAAACACATATAC
>JAZFPW010000316.1:0-4612 GCA_036444815.1 Gammaproteobacteria bacterium | reverse complement strand
TCCCGCTTTGGGTGGGGGCTCACGGTGGCGATCGAACCGCCGGAGCTCGAGACCAGCGTCGCGATTCTGATGAGTAAGGCCGCGGCGGATGGACATCAACTTCCAGAGGAAGTCGCTTTCTTTATTGCCCAGCGGATCCGCTCGAACGTCCGCGAGCTGGAGGGCGTTTTACGGCGCGTCATTGCTACCGCGCAATTCACCGGGTTACCTATCACGTTGGAGTTCACCAAGGAAGCATTACGAGATCTTCTCGCACTGCAGGACAGGCTCGTTACGATCGACAATATCCAGAAAACCGTTGCTGAGTACTTCAAGATGCGGGTAGCCGATCTGCACTCGAAGCGTCGTAGCCGCTCGATCACCCGACCAAGACAGATCGCGATGGCCTTAGCGAAGGAGCTAACCAGTCACAGCCTGCCCGAGATCGGCGATGCGTTCGGCGGGCGGGATCACACAACGGTGTTGCACGCGTGCCGTCGTGTCGCCGGACTCCGGGAAACAGAGACACGTATCGCCGAAGATTACAGCAACCTGTTAAGAACCTTAACCGGATGAAGGGATAACCTGTGGACAACTCAGCCACCGGTATATGTCCACAGACCTTCCACAACCTAGACGGTCGACGTACCCAGTGTTGTGTAGACTATAAGTTATTGTTTATAAAGGTATTTATTGGGTTATCCCGGCGTTTTGAGTGCCTTAATAGTAACTATAGAAAGAGAGATTATTAGGTAGATAGTTATGAAATTTAGTGCATCACGAGAGACCATCCTGAAACCGCTGCATGCCGTTATCGGTGTTGTAGAGCGGCGTCAGACGATGCCGATCCTCAGTAATGTATTACTGGTTATCAGCGATGGTAAATTGATGGTGACGGCTACGGATCTTGAAGTAGAGCTATTGGCGTCGACGGAAGTCGACGTGGACTCAGCAGGAGAGATTACCGTCCCCGGCCGAAAACTGCATGACATCTGCAAAGCGCTACCGGACGATGCACGGGTGGAGATTTCTGTCAGTGGGGATCGTGTCACGCTGAAGGCGGGTAGGAGCCGTTTTACTCTGTCAGCGTTGCGTGCGGCGGATTTCCCGATAGTAGACGAAATCTCCGTGCGACAAACTTTGCGCCTGGATCGACAGAAATTACGGCATGTATTGGAGCAGACGCAGTTTTCTATGGCGCAGCAGGACGTTCGATATTATTTAAATGGCCTGTTATTCGAGACTGAAGACGAGACGTTCCGGGCGGTTGCCACAGATGGGCATCGGCTGGCGTTGGCCGAATTGCAGATGAGCGAACCGGCGGAGCGAAACGAACAGGTTATCGTTCCGCGAAAGGGTGTGTTGGAACTCCAGCGTTTGATGGATGGTGACGGAGACGTGGAGTTGACCCTTGGAGCGAACCATGTCCGGGCGCAGATCGATAGCATACGGTTCACGTCCAAGCTCATCGATGGCCGTTTTCCAGATTACGAGCGGGTGCTCCCGGCGAAGCCACAAAATATCGTGAAGGCAGACCGGAAGCTGCTACGACACGCACTGCAGCGCGCGGCGATCTTATCGAACGAAAAGTATCGTGGCGTGAGGCTCGTGCTGGCGGAGAACACTGTGACGATTCAGGCGAATAATCCGGAGCAGGAGGAGGCCGAGGAGTCGTTGGAAGTCGAGTACAACGGTGAGACCATGGAAATTGGTTTCAACGTGAACTATCTGCTGGATGCGCTGAGCGCAGTCGGAGAAGATCAGGTCGAAGTCGGTCTAGGCGATACGAATTCCAGTTGCTTGATTCGGGGTCCGGAGACCGAGAATAGCAAGTTCGTCGTCATGCCGATGCGGCTGTAACGCGCCTCCTACGAGCGGTCGGTCTCAAGGTGCCTCTAAACCAGGTACGGCTTCAATCTTTCCGCTGTCTAGCGTCCGTCGAACTCGATCTCCACCCCCAACGCAACTATCTCTTTGGCCGCAACGGAGCCGGTAAAACCAGCCTGCTCGAGGCTATTTACGTACTGGGCCGGGGTCGATCCTTCCGTACCCGCCAGAATAAGCGGCTTATCCGGCATGGTGACGCGGGTTTCTCGGTCTATGGCGAGCTTGACGACGACGGGGGAAAACACCGCGTGGGGGTGGCCCTTGGGGAGACAGGGTTGAAGCTTCGGCTTGATGGCGAGGCCGCGCCGGGAATGGCGGCGCTGGCCCAGGCCCTGCCGGTGCACGTGATCGAGCCGAGTATTCATCGCTTGATCGAAGGCGGCCCAAGAGAGCGGCGGCGTTTCCTGGACTGGGGGGTGTTCCACGTGGAACCAAGCTATCTTGACTGCTGGCGACGCTATCGGCGGGTCCTCGGCCAACGGAATGCGGCATTGAAGCAGGGCCAGGGCGCTAAGATGTGGGATCAGGGCTTCATCGACGCGGCCGTGGCCGTCGATGAAGCGCGGTTGCAGTATGCGGAAAAACTGCAGGCCGCGTTGGCCGGCCTCGGGGAAGAACTGCTAGGCAGCTCGGTAGAGATCGATTATCGGAGCGGTTGGCGCAGCGGCGTGAGTCTACCGGACGCACTGAGCGCGTCGGAGAAAAAGGACCGGGCGGTCGGTATTACGCACGTCGGGCCTCACCGGGCGGATATGGCCGTCAACATGGGGGCGAGAGGTGTCCGGGAGGAAGTCTCGCGCGGGCAGCAAAAGCTCGTGGCGGCTGCGCTGATTCTAGCTCAGATACGGGTATCCGCCGCGGATCGCCAGCACGGTGGCGTGCTACTCGTCGATGACCCAGCCGCCGAGCTCGATCAAGCCGCTCTGGCGGGCCTGCTGGCGGTCCTGGAGGGGCTACCGGCCCAACTTATCCTGACCGGGCTCTCCGAAGCCCGGTTACCGCCGGCGCGTGATTTTCCGGTGTTCCACGTGGAACAAGGTCGGGTCGTACTAGTGGTATAATAGATCGGTTTTGCCGGGAGGCGGTTTTCGCGTGGGTCAAGACGACTATACTTCTAGGAATATCAAGGTCTTAAGGGGCCTTGAGGCAGTCAGAAAACGTCCGGGAATGTACATCGGTGATACCGATGACGGGTCCGGGCTCCATCACATGGTTTTCGAGGTCGTCGACAATTCCATTGACGAGGCGCTCGCTGGCTTCTGCCATGAAATCAGCGTGACGATCCACTCGGATGAGTCCATCACGGTTACAGACGATGGCCGTGGTATCCCAGCGGACATTCATCCCGAGGAAGGCCGCTCCGCGGCGGAAGTCATCATGACGGTCCTGCACGCCGGTGGAAAATTCGACGATGATTCGTACAAGGTTTCCGGCGGACTACACGGTGTCGGCGTATCGGTGGTGAACGCGCTGTCGGAGACTCTGGTACTGACGATCGAACGTGCCGGGAAGATTTATCGCCAGTGCTACGCGATGGGCGAGCCGTTGGCGCCGATCGCCGTGCACGGCAAGAGCGAGCGAACGGGCACCACCGTGCATTTCAAGCCCAGCTCGACCATATTTACCAATATCGAGTTCGACTATGACATCTTGAGCAAGCGCCTCCGGGAGTTGTCGTTCCTCAACTCCGGCGTTCGGATTTCGCTGACGGACGAGCGCGATGACCGACACGATGTGTTTGAGTACGAAGGCGGGATTCGGGCGTTCGTTCAACATCTGAACCGGAACAAGACGCCGATCCATCCGTCGATCGTGCATTTCGAGGTAAGCCGCGCGGAGATTCAGGTCGAGGTCGCTTTGCAGTGGAACGACGGTTATCAGGAAGGGACTTTCTGCTACACGAACAACATCCACCAACGTGACGGCGGCACGCATCTGGCGGGTTTTCGTGCGGGGCTGACACGAACGCTCAATGCCTATATGGAAAGAGAGGGGATCAGCCGTAAGGAGAAGGTATCGACCAGCGGCGACGACGCTCGCGAAGGCCTGACAGCCGTGCTGTCCGTGAAGTTGCCGGATCCGAAGTTCTCGTCGCAGACTAAAGACAAGCTGGTTTCCTCCGCAGTGAAAGGTTCTGTCGAGTCCGTGGTCAGCGCCGAGCTGGAAGCGTTCTTGCTCGAGCACCCGACCGAAGCCAAAGTCATCGTCGGCAAGATTATCGAGGCCGCGCGCGCCAGGGAAGCTGCCCGCAAAGCCCGTGAGATGACGCGACGGAAGGGAGCCCTGGATATTGCCGGGCTACCCGGGAAATTGGCCGATTGCCAGGAGAAAGACCCAGCCCTGTCGGAGATATTCCTCGTTGAGGGCGATTCCGCCGGCGGGTCGGCCAAGCAGGGCCGAGATCGCCGCTGCCAGGCGATCCTGCCATTGAAAGGCAAGATTCTGAACGTCGAAAAGGCGCGTTTCGACAAGATGCTGCAGTCACCCGAGGTCGGCACGCTGATCACCGCGCTCGGCTGTGGCATCGGGCGGGCTGATTTCGAGCCGGACAAGCTTCGTTATCACCGCATCATCATCATGACCGACGCCGATGTCGACGGGTCGCATATCCGGACGTTGCTACTGACATTCTTCTATCGGCAGATGGTCGAGCTGATCGAACGTGGCCACGTTTTCATTGCGCAACCGCCGCTGTATAAGCTCAAGCGGGGCAAGCAGGAATATTATGTTAAAGACGATGCCGAGC
>JAZFPW010000315.1:0-4624 GCA_036444815.1 Gammaproteobacteria bacterium | reverse complement strand
TTCTGCCCACACGGACGATCTCGAAGACGTAGTACTGAGTGACAGCCCTAAAGGAGATCGCACCACGCGGTAGCGCTGAACGGAAGGCACAGACGTGCTCGTCCAACCGGTTCGTCGTTATACATTCGTCTCGGCCATCTGCCTAGCTTCCAACAGGCTTCCGCGCATATCCATGTTAACCGTCTCGTCCCTGAGCGAACTGGATAGACCGGAGTAGGATTAAACCGTTCGAGAGCTTCTATCAGGCGTGGATGAGTGTGAGCAAAAAGGCTAACAGGGCGGTCGCAACATTCATCGGCAGCTACTTGCGACGATGAAGTAATTGCCGATACCTACGCTCCCGCCTTTCGGACCGCGCTGTAGGCTATAGATGTGCCCCGTGGTGCCTACTACTACCTCCGGAGAGCCACTGGCTGGCCGACGGTCCGCTTCGGAGGTAGCGGACCGAAAGGGGCTTCAAATTCGCAGCCCTGAACACTGGTAAAACAGTGCCTTATAGCTGCGAAACGAAGCCCTTTTAATGGCGGACCTGAGTGAGTTAGCTGATACGCTTCAATTGGTTAGGAGCAAACACACCGGAGACTGAATCTCCGCCAGTAAATCCTATGCGTACGGGCCTATCCAGGCTGTGATTCACCGCACAATTATGTGAGATCGCCTAGACTCCAGCCGTTACGGGGATGCTGGGCTCGATCTGTTCCTACGTGGCATCGGCCCGGTTAACCCATTGGTTTTATTGAGGATGTGTACCTGCGAGCCAGAGCGTGAGCAGGGCTATTGACTGTGAGCGGGAAATCGAGCCATTTGATTCAGTCCTGGCTGGATCTGCAGTGCCGCATGTTGGCAGGCGCCATACGCGCTGTCGTGCTGTTCCCTGAGAGCGGCGGCTCGCATTACCGGCCAGTCGCGGGCTGGCCGAGCGGCATTGCGTCGACGCCCGCGTTGTCCAGCGCCGCGGCTTCCGCGTTGCAGCAACAGAAGATCGTTCTGCGCGACCGCGCCTCGTCGCCCGCTGCGGCGGACCAGGAAGGCGATATCGTCGCCTGCCCGCTGCTGCGAGGCGGTCAGATATGTGGTGTCGTCGCCGTAGAGGTGACTAGCCGGGAAGCGGCTCATCAGAAACTACTGGCCCAGACGCTAGGTAGCGGCTCGGCTTGGTTGGATCTACTGCTGAGCGATCGTTCATCAGTCTCCGCGAATCGCCTGCTGTCGATCGTGGAGATCATCGCGGCGACACTGGAGCACGATCAGCTTAAGGACGCAGCAAGTACGTTCGTGACGCATCTTGCGGCACGGCTGAAGTGTGAGCGTGTCAGCCTCGGATTTCTTCGTGGTCACCACGTCCGCGTGGAAGTCGTCTCGCGCAGCGCGTCCATGGACCACCGAACCAAGTTAGTGACTGCGATCGGTGCGGCGATGGAAGAGGCGATCGACCAGGACACGACGGTCCTGTTTCCGGACAAGCCTGACGAAAAATTTCAGGTCGTTCGCGCGCACTTGGAGCTGGCGACACAACACGGCGGCGGATCGATCTGCACGGTGCCCCTGGTTCATCAAGGTGAGTTAATCGGTGCGGTTACCCTGGAACATAAAGATCCCGACCGGTTCGATGCGGAGATCGTAACGCTTTGCGAAACCATAGTCGCGCTCGTCGGCCCGATTCTGGAAGACAGACGAAGACAGGCCCGGTGGCTCGACGCTCGGCTCGCGCGTGAAGCGCGGACACTGACCAATAAATTATTCGGGTCCGGCCACTTGATGACGAAACTCGTCGGCACGTGCGCCGTTGCACTCGCGACGTTGTCGGTTTTCGCTACGGCGGAGTACCGTGTCACGGCTGATGCGACGCTCGAGGGCACGGTGCAGCGAGCGGTGGTCGCTCCGTTTACCGGTTATATTGCGGAGGCAAACGTCCGGCCGGGCGACATCGTGTCCGAGGGGCAGGTGCTGGCGGCGCTCGACGACAACGATCTCACGCTGGAACGTCTAACGCTTGCCAGCGAGAAGTCGCAGTACGAGAAAGAGTATCGTGAGGCTTTGGCCGCACATGAGAGCGCCCAAGTCGCGATTCTCAGAGCTCAGATCGACAAGGCCACGGCGCAACTCGCGCTCATCGAAGAACAATTAGCGCGTACTCAAGTAACAGCGCCGTTGGCTGGCGTTGTCATCAATGGGGATCTCAGCCAGTCCCTGGGCGCGCCGGTAGAGCGCGGTGACGCCTTGTTCGAGATCGCTCCGCTAGACTCCTATCGAGTCATGCTCGAGGTCGATGAGACTCAGGTCGGTGTACTCGAGTCGGGCCAGACCGGGCGGCTTGCACTGGCGGGCTTCCCGGCCGACTACCTCTCGTTCGTCGTGGAGAGAATCACGCCGATATCCACGCCGGCGGATGGTCGCAACTACTTCGCGATCGAGGCGAGCCTCGACAATACGCCGGATGCGTTGCGGCCGGGCATGCACGGTGTAGGGAAAATCGATATCGGCACCCGTCGGCTGATTTGGATCTGGACGCACGGCCTGACCGATTGGTTCCGGCTCTGGTCGTGGTCCTGGATGCCATGGAAGTAGACTCGGATGTCAGCCGCATTAGATAGCCCGCATTGGTATCGTGTCGCTAGGCTGAAGCCGGTCTTGGGGGCGCATGGCAAGTTTCATCGCCACGTCTATCGGGGCCAAGTCTGGTACGTGCTGCGGGACGACGCGTCCGGCCGCACCCATCGATTTTCGCCAATCGCACACGACTTCATCGCGCGGATGGACGGTCAGCGCACCGTTCAGGAGATCTGGTCGCTGACCGAGAACGCACCGGACGACGAAGCGCTGACGCAGGACGAGGTCCTCGAGTTACTCGGCAGGCTGCATGGAGCGGACCTCCTGATCGCAGATATCACTCCGGATAGTCAGGAGTTGTTGCAGCGATATCGATCCCGCGAGCAACAAAAATTGAAGAGCAAACTCTGGAGTCCATTGTCGGTACGGATTCCATTGATAGATCCCGACCGCTTCCTTGATCGGACGCTGCATTGGGTCAGTCCGCTATTCACTCGGATGGGCGCGATCGTCTGGCTAGCTGTGGTGTCTACCGCGGTCGTTCTTGCCGCATCTCACTGGTCTGAGCTAACGGAGAATCTCGTCGACCGTATCCTGACGCCGCTGAATCTGCTTTTTCTCTGGTTTAGCTACCCGGTCATCAAGCTGCTCCACGAGTTAGGTCATGGATATGCCACTAAACGCTGGGGCGGAGAAGTTCATGAGATGGGGATCATGTTCCTAGTTCTGGTGCCCCTACCGTATGTGGATGCATCCTCGGCGTCGGCGTTTCCTGACAAGCACAAGCGCGCACTAGTCGGCGCGGCGGGAATGGTCGTGGAGATGTTTCTCGCTTCGATGGCGCTCTTTGTCTGGCTCGCCGTGGAGCCCGGGATGCTCCGCACGCTGGTTTTCGACGTCATGTTTATCGGTGGCGTGTCGACGCTGCTTTTCAATGGCAACCCGCTGCTCCGCTTCGATGGTTATTATGTCTTTGCCGACGTCGTCGATATCCCGAACCTAGGGGCGCGTTCTCAGCAGTATCTGGGCTATCTGATACAGCGCTACGCATTTGATCTAACGGATGTAATGTCTCCGGCGACCACGTCCGGCGAACGCTACTGGTTATTCTTGTATGCGGTGGCATCGTTCGTCTACCGCATGTTCATCATGTTCGTGATTATCCTATTCGTTGCCGGAAAGTTTTTTCTGATCGGTGTGATATTGGCGTTCTGGGCGGCGACTACTCAAATACTGATTCCGCTCGTTCGCCAAGTCCGGTATCTGGTTGGCAGTCCGGCGTTGCAACAACAGCGGGGGCGGGTGCTGGTCGTGACGGCAGGTCTACTGACCGTTGCCTGTGCGATTATCTTTCTGGCCCCGGTGCCGCTTTGGACGCGTACGGAAGGCGTCGTGTGGGTGCCGGAGCAATCCGAGGTTCGCATGGGGGCCGATGCGGCCGTCGTTCGTTTTCTCGCGGAGCCGGGTTCGGTCGTGCAGATCGGGGATGATCTGCTCCTGACCGAGGATCCGACTCTAGCGAGTCGCGTAGCTGTGGTAGAGGCCGAGCTCCAGGAGTTTACTGTTCGGCACGCTGTTCTACGCGCGTCCAGCCAGGTCGAGGCTTCCATCATGGCGGATGACATCGCGACAATCGAAGCGAGCTTGGCGGTCGCACGCGAGCAGCTCGAAAAGTTGACTATCAGGAGCTCGCTGGCGGGCGTCTTTGTCGTGGAACGCCCGCAGGATCTTGAAGGCCGTTTTTTTCGCCAGGGTGATCTGGTCGGTTATGTGGTCGATCCAGCTCGCACAACGATACGGGTGGCTGTTCGCCAAGCCAATATCGGCCTGGTGCGAAGCCAGACACGCAATGTTTCCGTGCGGCTTTCGGATCAAATCGATCGTGTTCTACAAGCCAGTATTACGCGTCTGGTACCGGCGGCGACCGGGCGCCTGCCGAGCGCGGCGTTAGGGACGAGCGGGGGTGGTGCGTTTGCCGTCGATCCGACCGACCCTGCGGGCGTTACGATCCTCGAGGATGTCTTCCACCTCGAACTACAGTTGGAGGAACCCATATCCAGGCTGGGTGCCCGAG
>JAZFPW010000314.1:0-3804 GCA_036444815.1 Gammaproteobacteria bacterium | reverse complement strand
CAAAGAGGCCGGCGGGCGGATCAGCGACTTTCACGGTACCGACGCGTACCTACAGAGCGGCGATGTCGTGGCCGGCAACCCGAAGATCTACGCCGGACTCTCCAAGCTGCTCGCCCCCCATGTAAAGGACATCGCCAGCAGCCCATAGGAACGGCCGGCAAGATCGGGGGGCGCCCCTGGAGGCCGGCTAGGGCGTGCTGTCGATTTCCTCGCGCTTCGGCGGCAGCAGATCGATCGGTGAGACGTCCAGCGCGAGCGCCGATGCGCTGGCGATATAGATCGAAGAATAGGTGCCCACGAGAACGCCGACGATCAACGCCAGTGCAAACCCGGACACCGATTCACCGCCGAGGAAGTAGAGAGATGTCAGCACCAGCAGCGTCGTCATGCTCGTGATGATCGTGCGGCCGAGCATCTGGTTGATCGAAGTATTGATGATCTCCTCCGCGCTGCCCCGTCTCATGATGCGGAAGTTCTCGCGAATGCGGTCGAACACCACGATCGTATCGTTCAACGAGTACCCGATCGTGGCGAGGACGGCCGCCAACACCGACAGGTCGAAGCCGAAGCCGAATATCGAGAAAACGCCCATCACGACAATGACGTCGTGGACGAGTGCCGTGATCGTGCCCGCCGCGAATTTCCAGCGGAACCGGAGCATGACGTACATGAAGATCAGGATCAGCGCGATCAGCATCGCCAGGCCACCCTGCTCGGTCAGGTCCTCGCCGACCGACCGTCCCACGAACTCGATACGCCGCACGTCCACGGAAGAATCACGCTCGGCGAGGATGTTGGTTATGCGGTCGCGTAGCACACCGCCGTCCTGCTCTTCCTGAGGCGGCAGCCGGATCAACACATCCGACGCGGTGCCGAAATTCTGCACGAGCGGCGTCGCAAAGCCCTCGTCGGCCAGCGCGATTCGAATCTCCGCGAGATCGGCGGTACCGGCGTAGCCCACTTCCAGCAGGAGCCCGCCGGTGAAATCGATACCCAAGTTCAGCCCGCGTACGCCGAGAGAGCCCAATGAAATCAGGAGCACGGCAGCGGAAAAAATGATCGCCACGCGCCGGCCACCCATGAAATCGATAGTCGGTGTCTGCTTGAACAGCGGCATGTTACGTCTGCCCGCCTATCGCGAGTACCTCTACCTGACGGTAACCGTAGATCAGATTGATGAGGGCGCGGGTGCCGACGATCGCCGTGAACATCGACGTCATGATGCCCAGCGCCAGAGTGACCGCGAAACCCTTGATTGGCCCGGTGCCGAACGAGAATAGAACCACCGCCGCTATCAGCGTCGTGATGTTGGCGTCGGCGATCGTCGAGAACGCTTTCTCGTAACCCGCCCGGATACTCGCCTGTGGCGAGTTGCCGTTAGCCAGTTCTTCACGGATGCGCTCGAAAATCAGCACGTTCGCGTCGACCGCCATACCGACGGTCAGGACGATTCCGGCGATGCCCGGCAACGTGAGCGAGGCCTGCAAGAGGGACAGCAGCGCAACGATCAACACTAGATTGGCGAACAGCGCCACATCCGCAACGAGGCCGAAAACCCGGTAGTACAACGCCATAAAAATTACGACCAGGGCGAAACCGATCATGACGGCAGCGCGGCCTTTCTCGATATTGTCCTGGCCGAGACTCGGCCCGATCGTGCGCTCCTCTACCTTGATAATCGGCGTCGCAAGCGCGCCGGCGCGCAGCAACAGCGCAAGGTCCTGGCCCTCGAACGGCGTAATGCCGGTAATCTCGAAGCTGCTGGAGAACACGCCTCGTATCGTCGCCGTGCTGATGACCGTCTCTTCCCGGCGCGTGCGGATGGTCTCTTCACCATCCACCTCCACGATCTCCGGCTTCTCTTCTATATACAGTATTCCCATCGGCCGATTCAGATTGGCTTGCGTGGTCTCGAGCATGCGGGTCGCACCCGCACTACTGAGGCGCACGGCCACGGCCGGTATTCCCTGGGAATAACGAAAGCTTGCGTCGGTCAGCTGATCCCCGGTGACGATTATCGACCGGCGCAGCAGCACCGGGCTCCCGTCACGCCGATTGCGCAGAATGGAGTTCAGCGGCGGCCGGCCGATCTCACGCGCCCGGAACGCATCGTTCTCGGTATCCACGAGGCGAAATTCCAGTGTCGCCGTCGCACCGAGAATCCGCTCCGCCTGGGAGGGATCCTGCACGCCCGGCAGTTGTACGACGATGCGATTCAGGCCCTGGCGTTGCACGACGGGTTCAGCCACGCCGATCTCGTTCACGCGGTTACGCAACGTGATCGTGTTTTGCTGAATCGCGAAATTCTGGCGCTCGGTGATTTGTATGTTGGAGAGCTGCACGCGGAAGCCCGGCTCTCCGTTGAGCGCTCCGGAAGTCACCGTGAGTAGCGGGTCCAGCCTGCGGATCAGCTCCGCCGCGGCATCCAGCTTCTCGGGCTCCAGGATCGGAATATCGAGCACGTCGCCGACCAGGGTGATCCGATTGCGAATGCCGGCCTCCCTGAGATCGGTGCGCAATGACGCCTCGTAAGACTCCAGGAACTGTCGCAACGCCGTCTCGAGATCGACCTGGTAGAGAAAGTGCACACCGCCCCGCAAGTCGAGCCCCAGACTCATCGGCTTGAGCCCCAGCATGCGCAGGAATGGCGGTGTGCGCGGCGCCAGCGTCAACGCGACGACATGCAGGGGCAGCGCCTCGCGGAGCGCATCGCTGCCACGCAGCTGAACTTCGACATCGGGGAAGCGGACGATCGCGGCGTCGCCCTCCAGCGCAGCCTCGAGGAATTCGATCTCCTGCTCTTCGAGTGTCGCCCTCACTCCGGACAGGGTCACGCCCGACATCGGACTACCGTCCTCCCGCGTAATCTGCAACGCAGGGTCGTCGCCGAACAGGTTGGGTAACGCCAGAAGCAGCCCGCCCAGGATCACCGCGACGACCAGAAGATTCTTCCAGAGGGGATAGCGATTCACGGGGCGGTACCGATTCAGGCGCTCTTGATAGTGTCTTTGGGCATGAGTGCCGTGATCGTGCTCTTCTGGATCTTGAGCTCAATACCGTTGGCGACTTCGACCGTGACCCATAAATCGCGCACGTCGGTCACCTTGCCCAGGACGCCGCCACCGGTCACGACCTCCTGGCCTTTCTCCAGTGCGCCCACCATCTCGCGATGTTCTTTCTGCCGCTTACTTTGAGGGCGGATCAGCAGAAAGTAGAAGAGCGCAAAGATGATGATCAGAGGCAGGAAGCTCATGAACGATGTCGATTGCCCGCCCGCCTGGGCCCAGGCCGTGTCTATAAATAAGTCCATGATCGTTGATCGTTATTCGAGCAGTTGGCGCCGCAAAGCGGGCTATTATGGCATAGCTTCGGGCGGATTCGAGGCTCTTACCCTTCGTCCCCGGCGAGCCCGGACGCGTCTAGCCGGGCCGCCATGAATCCCTGGAACCGAGCCTCCGTGATCGCCTGGCGAATCTCGGCCATCAGCGCCTGATAGTAGTAGAGGTTATGGATCGTGGCCAGCCGGGCGCCGAGGATCTCGTTGCAGCGGTGTAGATGGCTCAGGTAGGCGCGGCTGTAATGTCGGCAGGTGTCGCAGGCGCAGTCGGGATCCGGCGGCGCCGTGTCCGCCCGATAGCGGCTGTTGCGGAGATTGATCTTGCCTGCGCTCGTAAACAGCTGCCCGTTGCGAGCGTGCCGTGTGGGTATCACACAGTCGAAGAGGTCCATGCCACGGGCGACTGCCTTGATCAGATCGTCCGGTGTCCCCACACCCATCAGGTAGCGCGGCCGCTCGACGGGCAA
>JAZFPW010000313.1:0-4154 GCA_036444815.1 Gammaproteobacteria bacterium | reverse complement strand
GGGCCGATGATGCGAAGCGCCGCCTTCAAAGAGGAAGCGGAACGCATCTTGAGCTACGCGCCGGATCCGATTGGGCACGAGCGCGCGGCGCGCATCCTGGCTGCAACCGCTGACGTGACGCCCGAGGTTCAGGAGTACATCGAGGCGCAGATCGCACGCAACAGCGGGTATTAGGACATGAAGTTCTGCTGGTATGCCCTGTTGCTGTTGTTGTGCGGCGCGGCGACCGCGCACCATGGCCCGGGACAGTTCGACTCCTCACAACCGATGGAAGTCACCGGCATCGTCACCGACATCCGCTTCGTCAACCCGCACGGTTACGTCTACTTCGACGTCACTGCCGCGGATGGTTCGCCGGTCCCCTGGCGCTGCGAATTACAGGCCGGCTCGCTACTCCGGCGATCGGGTTGGACGGAGGATCTGTTCAGTAGCGGCGATATCATCACGATAACCGGCGACCAGGGCCGTCGCGAGGCGCATTCCTGCGCCCTCCGGTCCGTGATCCTCGCGGACGGCAGCGTGTTGGAGCGCTACGGCCAGCGTAGGGAAGTCGTCGCCCCGCCGACGCGGCCTTTTCGGCTGGCTGACGGGCAGCTCAACCTGGCCGGCGACTGGGCGGCCGCGCAACGACGCCCCGACGGCGGGACCGGGCTCGGAGGAATGGGTCCTGGGCCGGGCATGGGTCCCGGACCCGGGATGGGCCCCGGAGCGGGCATGGGCCCCGGAGCGGGTCTCGATCTGACGCAGGCGGGCCTGGCCGCCATCGAGGGCGTCAGTCACGAAGAAGACAACCCGCGTTTCCACTGCATGGCCGTGAATATTTTCTTCGACTGGGAGTTCGACCGGCACATCAACAGAATTTCCCAGACCGAGGATGCAATCACATTGACGTACGGATTCATGGATCTCGTTCGGACCATCCACATGAATCTGGACGAGCACCCCGCCGATATCACGCCGACCCGGGCCGGTCATTCCATCGGCCGCTGGGAGGACGACGTGCTCGTAGTCGATACCATCGGGTTTACGGAGGGATTCATCTCTGTCGGACCTGGCGGGGTCGCCAAGCATAGCGACGCACTCCACAGCGTGGAGCGGTTCACCTATGACGCAGACACCCAGGCTTTGGAGCGAGCCTACGTCGCTGAGGATCCGCTCTACTTCGACGGCGAGTACACCGGGCAGGATACGGTCTATCTCTCAGACGTCCCGTTTGATCCCTACGATTGCGTCGACCTCAAGGACGAGGACTTACCGGACTGACTGGGCGGACGTTTACACGATCAGCCAGGCGGGCAGCCCATCGGGAAGCGTCGACCGGAGCCAGAGCTCCAGATACGAGGGATGGAATAAGAGCCCCATGACCTCGCCGTAAAAGAACACGACGACGATCCATCCGGCGAACGCATAGGTAAGGGCGAAGCGCTTGCGGTAACCACCCCACCGCCACAAATAGATACCGATGAACAAGGGTAGGGCGATCTTCTGACCCGCGACCAGCGTCACGACGATAATCCCCGAGAGGTAGCCGAAGAACGGTAGCGCTTTAGCCAGCCAGGCCTCTTCGCAAGCCTTCCGCAATGTGATCTGCCAGCCACCCGCCGCGCCTTTCTCCGCAAGCAACTCAAGCAAATCACGAACCGCAACGATGGCCGCCAAGATTGCGCCCGGTATGGCGACCAGCAACGGGGGTTGCCTGACGGGCGGCGGCCACTGCAGCGAGGTTAAGCCCGCCCAGATAAACAAGGCGCAGAGTCCCACGGACAGCAGTAACGACAGCGCCGGGTTACTCGCGGAACCTTCTCCGGCGGCGGGCTTGTCGGATTTCTTTTGTCTGGCGATGCCGCGTGCGGCGAATATCAGCGTAACGATGATCACGACGATGAGCGCGAGCACGATCGGCCGGCTCAGCCAGCCAATTCCCTGATGGACGCGCATGCTGATCTGGAAATAGCCCTCCAATATCCCGCCGAGGACCAGCGCGAGGATGACCGGCGGTCGCGGCCAACCGCCGCGCTTCATAGCGAACCCTAAGACCCCGAAGACCGTGCAGCTGATCCAGTCACCGACCGAGGCGCCGCCCAGCCACGCGCCCATATAGACAAATAACAGCACGCCGGGGACGACGAGATGGCCGGGCATCAGCGCCACTTTGACCACCTGCTCGACGGTGCCGAGGAGGATGATGGTGGCGATGACGCTCGCGAACGCGATCATCCAGACGAAGCTGAAGGTCATGTCGAGATTTTCGGACAGCATGGCCGGGCCGGGGCGCAGCCCCAGCATGATCAGGGCGCCCATCAATACGGCCGTGCCGACACTGCCGGGAATGCCCATCGTGACCGTGGGGATCAACGCGCCGCCGCGCAGCGCATTGTTGGCAGCTTCGGGCGCGAGCACGCCGCGGATATCGCCCTGACCGAATCGCGATGAATCTTTGGCGCTCTGCATCGCGTGGCCATAGGTGACCCAGCCGACGATCGACGCGCCGAGACCCGGTAGCATGCCGATATAGGCGCCGATGACGCTACAACGAATGACGAGCCACCAGTGCTTAAAGGCATCGCCGACGCCTTGCCGCAGGCCCGCGCGCGTATCGCTGCCCTTGCCGGGCGGAGCGATCGAGACGTTCTTGATCGCCAGTTCCATTATTTCCGGAATGGCGAACAGCCCGAGCAGCACCGGGATCAATGGCAGCGAGTCGAGCAGATACAACGTATCGAACGTGTAGCGCGGGATCGCCTGGGACTCCGGAAAGCCCACCATCGACAGGATCAGACCGAGCATCGCGGCCGCGATGCCTTTCATGATCGATCGGCCGGCGAGGGAGCCGACCATGGTCAGGCCCAAGACACCGAGCATGAAGGTCTCGGGAGACTCGAAGGCCAGTATGATCGGCAGGATCAGCGGCAGTGAGACGCCGAGTGCGGCAGCGCCGAACACGCCGCCGATCGCCGACGACGTAAACGCCGCGCCGAGCGCGCGCGCCGCCTCGCCGCGCTTCGCCATCGGGTAGCCGTCGAGGACGGTGGCCTGTGAGGCCGCGGTGCTCGGGATGCCCATCATCACGGAGGTAATTGCGCCGCTCGTCGACGTAGAGGCCCACGAAGCCAGCAACAGCGCGAAAGCCGACACGGGTTCCATGCTGAACGTGAACGGGAGTAACAGGACGAGGCCAATCGCCCCACCCAGTCCCGGGATCGCGCCCATCCACACGCCGATCACGCAGCCGAGAGCGAAATAGCCTAAGACGTGCCATTGGAAGATCAGTCCCAGACCGGAGATCAGCGCCTCAATCATGCATCGTTCCCAACCCTTCGTTCGCGCGAGAGCTTAGCAGGCGGCTACCCACAATGATTCGAGTACTGCGAAAGCCTCGGCCGCGTATTGGCGACGTTCCGCCGACGAGTGATCGCCCCACCGCTCGACGCCGGCTGCGTACGATGGGCGCGACCTGAATCGTTCGTACCAGGCGTTGAGATCGGCGAGGTCTCCCCACAGGGGCGCCATGCCGAGTCCGGTCAAACGCGTCACGTAGACGCCGATGGAGATGTCTGCGAGCGAAAAACTCTCGCCGGCTAGCCAGCGGTTGTTCGCGAGGGCGGAGTCTATCGCGTGGAAGACCGTCTTGAAATAGGCGACGGCCTCGCCGAGCAACGGCGAATCGAGGCCGTGTTCGATATTCGTCAGGTCGTTCTGCCGGCGCGCAGCCTCGGGCATCGCCTTGTAGTACGCCTCGACGGCTTCCTCGCCGGCAGCCGCATGTAGTTGTCGCATGTAGATACACACGGCGAGCGTCCTGCTCTGCAAGTGCATGCCCTCGTCGGTGAGCTTGGTCCACAGCCGCATCTGCGCCCGCTGATAGGGGTCGGCCGGCCGCAGGCGCGGCTCGGGAAAGACATCCTCGAGGTATTCGAGTATGACCTGGGATTCGCGGACTGCCTTGCCGTTGTGAATGAGCGTCGGCACGACGCCGCGGGGGTTCAGTCGCAGATAGTCGGCGTCGAGGTGTTCTCTGCGGGCGACACTCGTGTTCAGGATATGGCTCTTCCATTCCAGACCCTTCTCGGCCAGCGCGATGCGCACCTTGCGCGCGGCCGAGGAGCGGTCGAAGTGATAAAGCTCCAGCGCACTGGAGTCAGTTGGCTCAGTCG
>JAZFPW010000312.1:0-3300 GCA_036444815.1 Gammaproteobacteria bacterium | reverse complement strand
CGAACGTTCTGCCGATGCTCTTCGCCCTCGGGTTCATGGCTTGGATGGGCCTCACGCTTCGGATCGCGACGGCGATGATTTTAGCGATCGCCCTGGGCATTGCGGTGGACGACACGATTCATCTGCTCCTGCGTCTCAAGCGCGAGAGCGACGATGGGTTCAGGCCGTTGGAGGCCGTTCACCGAGCGATCGCGCACACCGGGCGAGCGATCCTCCTGACGTCGGTGATCCTCGTGGCGGGCTTCGCCAGTATGATGACGAGCGAGGTGCTCGGTCTCCGCGACATGGGGATTGTCGGCTCGGTGGCCCTGATCGCAGCCCTGGTCGCGGACGTACTCCTGGCGCCCGCCTTCTACCTCCTGTCCTTCCCGAAGGCCGCTCGGACGCCTGGTTGATCAGGGCGCTACGCCAGCCAGGCGGCCGTCATTATCCCGCTATCGTGACCTGCTCGTAGATATGGCACGTTTCGGGAGAGGGCTCGATATCAAGCCGCGACGATAACGTTGTGCGGCAGCGATTGAAGACCTCAACCGCCTCGGCCCGCCGGCCCATCTGCTGATAGCAGAGCATGAGCTGCCGGTACAGCCCTTCGGCGACGTCATCTGCTTCCAAGCCTCGCTCCAGGAATGCGATGGCTTCGTCCTTACGGCCTGTGTCAATGAGAAAGCGTGCGATGCTTGCTCCAAAACGTACAAACTTGCTTCGCCAACTCTCTCGAGCTGCCATCGCCCACGACAGATCTTCGTTTGCCATGAAGGCCCCACCGTACAGCTTCAAGGCCTTCTCGGCGACGGCCATGAGCCTTTCGTAGTCGACGAACTCATCGGCTTCACGCAACTGTTCCGTGGCCTCGCTCAACGTACGCTCGAACGTCCATACGTCCAGCCAAAACCAGCGATCATTCAGACTCAAACGCCCACCCTGCAAAATCACGGCGTCGTCGTCTCCCAGGAGTTTCCTGAGTCTGTGCAGCGTCGTATTGAAGGATTTGTGTGCGTAATCGGCATCTATGCGAGGCCAAAGCGCGTCGGTAATGCGTTCCAGATTGATCTCTCGACCGCCCAGAGCGACGGCAACCTTTAATAGATCGACCGGCTTCCCGTGCTTGTCACGAAATGCGGTTGGATCCTCGTCCCGTTGTAACGAGAAAGTTCCGAAGGCACGCACCTGGAACTTCCAGGGCCATTCTTCGGTATCTACGGATACGAGATCTGGAACCAGGTTACGCCGACGTATCAGACTCTTGACGTAATCGACTTCGATTCCATTCTCCAGTGCCGTCGCGGCAAGTCGCGCCATCATCTTCGGTTGCCACCAGATCGTATTGCTATAGCCCATCTCACGGCCAACCTTGAGCGCATATTCCAACGCCCTCAAACCTGGCGCAGGGCGTCCATACCGCAATGCGAGATCCGCGTAGAATAAAAAGCTCATGAATTCGAGATAGTGATTCTTGATCGTCTTCGCTACCTGACGAACCTCACGCAGATACAACGCTCCTTTGCGCTGATCGCCGCACTCGTACAGGATCTGCGCTAACACAATGCCACCGAGAACCTCGAAGAATGGCAGCCCCATGTCGGTAGCCAGTCTCATAGACGTGCGTTGTTCCTGATAGGCCACGTGCACATCACCTTTAAGCAGCGCAAGCCAAGCGGAGAAAGAGTGATAGATACATGAGTCGAATCGCCGGACGTTCAAGGCGCTACTATTCACTCGGCTCAGAAACTCTTCGGCCGTTTCCAGATCGCCCTCTGCGAGCGCCCCACCGACACCGTTTAGCAGCGTACTGTTCTCCCAGATGTGAACACCGCTGGTTTCGGCGATTTCCAGGCCACTGCGCACGGCTTCCATGCAGCGATCGTATTGACCATCGAGCATGTAGTTCATGGATTCCACCACGTGCAACGTTGTCAGCACGAACGGTGACTCCTGCGGCTGTTCAGCTAGCCGCCTGATCGACTCGATGATCTCCTTGACCTTGGTAAAGCGGCCGGTCCACACGATGCCGGACACCAGGACGATGGCCGCCTGCAGGCGAACCGGTACATGCGCCGTCTCGTGAAATATCCGATAGACTCGCTCGCCCCACACCTCGATATCCTCGTGAAAGGGCTGACGAAACACCAGTGCCATGTACATGTAGCATGTGGCCCATTCCCCGTACTCTGCCTCCGGAAAGTCCGGATACCGCTCGAGTAAGCTCTGCACCTCGTCGATCCATCGATCCAGTAATGTCAGATCATCCAGGTCGTAGAGAATGGCTCCGAGCACGCCCGCACAGGCCCGAAATAACCCCTCCACCTCCGGTTGTTCCTGAGCGAGGAATAACTCGTAGGCCTGCTCGTAGTCGCGTCGACTCTCGCGAGGCCCCAATGGCAGACGGCAAGCGCCAAGCCAATACAGCAGCCACGGGTCACTCTGCCATTGCGTCCGAGGAACCTCTTCGATCCAACTCTCCAGTGTCTCGCCACGGCCGTGACTGAGCATGGTCGACGCATGCTCCCGGATAAGCTGAGCCACCTCGGTCCACTCGCAATTGTTGATGCGCAGCTCGATCGCATCTTCTGTATATCCTGATTCCTCCAACAGCACCGCCGCGCGTGTCTTAAGCTTTTCGAGGACGCCGGGCTCAATAGCCTCTGCTGCTCTTTTCTGCAGAAACTCCCGCAGCAATGGATGATATTGATAGGCGACCCCGTCCTCCGTCTGCTTGGCGGATACGAAATAGTCGTTCCGCGCCACGTAATCGAGAATGTCGCCGGCGTCCGCTCGCCCTGTTAGATCCTCGGCAAGCGTTGGAGTGAGATGCGGGAATATCGCCGTCTGTAACAAGAAGTCTTTATGTTCATCTTCGAGTTTCTTGAATACTTCGCCGGCTAGATAATCGAAGATCACATCGGGAGTGAACGTCGTGGGCATCTCGGCCACGGTGCCCGCGCTTCTCATATGTTCAAGCATCAGCACGGTCCCGGCGGCCCAGCCCTGAGTACGCTCGTAGAGCTGCTGGCGAGCTTCCTCCGGCAACTCCAGACCACGGATTTCAACGATCGAGTCGGACTCTTCCTGGGTCAGGCGCAACTCGCTCCAGCCCAGTACCATCATCCGCTGATTAGCACGTAGGCGTGCGAAGGCCGGCGGTGGGTCGCTGCGCCCAACGATCACGACGTAGCCGCCGGTAGGAATCTCATCGAGACCGTCCCTGATGACTTCATGAAGGCGCGATTGAGCCGGCACCTCGCTGTAGTTATCGAATACCAGTGCGAATGGCGTAGCCAACTGGCCGAAGAGCGCACGAAA
>JAZFPW010000311.1:0-2985 GCA_036444815.1 Gammaproteobacteria bacterium | reverse complement strand
GCCTTGCCGGCTCCCAGGGCGCCTGCTCGAGCCAGACCATGAAATCGGCCAGGGGGAGCGGGTGGCTCACGAAATATCCCTGGCCGGTGTCGCAGCCGAACGCTTTCAGCCGGCGGAAATGCTCCTTGCACTCGACCCCTTCGGCGACGACCTTGAGGCCGAGATTGTGGACGAGATCGACCGTGGAGCGCACGATGACACGGTCGTTCCGGTCGTGGGTCATGTTCATGACGAATGACTTGTCGATCTTGATCTCGTCGACAGGTAGGCGCTTCAGATAAGCGAGCGAAGAGTAACCGGTGCCGTAGTCGTCGATGGCGAGGCGCACCCCGATGGCGCTGAGCCGCTCGATCACCTTGAGGGCGCGGGTCGGGTCGACCATGATCGCGCTCTCGGTAATCTCGAGGGTCAGGTGGCGGGGCTCGACGCCGTAGCGCTCGAGCAGCCCGCCGATGGTCTCGGACAGATCGTCTTCGTGGAGGTTACGCGGCGACAGGTTGACGGAGACCGCGATGGCGAAGCCCTTGCGATGCCACGCAGCCGCTTGGCGCAGGGCGGTGTTGAGGACCCACCGGGTCAGCTGCCGGATAAGGCCTATCTGCTCGGCGAGCGCTATGAACTCGTCGGGCAGAACCACACCGTGCTCGGGGTGCCGCCAGCGGACCAGCGCTTCGGCGCCGATCACTTGGCCCGCCGCAAGGTCGACCTGCGGCTGATACTGAAGGACGAGCTGATCGCCCTCGATGGCGCGCCTGAGATCGCCTTTCAAGGCGAGGCTGCGTACGCTGTGATGATCACGCCCGGGATCGTAGAGGGCAATCGTGCCCGGTTCCCGCTTCGCCATGTACATGGCGACGTCGGCGCTGCGTAAGAGGCGGCTCGGGTCGTCGCCGTGTTGAGGGAATATCGCGATGCCGATGCTGACCCCTACCTCGAGCGACATGCGGTCGACCTCGAGCGGAGCCTGGAGAGCGCCGACGATCCGCTCGGCTAAGCGTTGGGCATGGTCGCCGGGGTTCGTCGCCATAGGAAGGAGGACGGCGAACTCGTCGCCGCCGAGGCGCGCGATCGTGACTGCATCGCCGAGCAATGCGACCAGGCGCCGGCCAACCTCCTTCAAGACGGCGTCGCCCACCGGGTGTCCGAGCGTGTCGTTGATCTCCTTGAAACGGTCGAGATCGAGGAGCAAGAGGGCGAAGGACTTGCGCGTGCGCCGGGCGGCGCGCACGGCGACCTCGATGCGGTCGTTGAGCAGCGACCCGTTGGGCAGGCCCGTCAAGGCGTCGTGCAGAGCCAGGTGTTCGAGCCGCTCCCGCTGCGCCTTGAACTCGGTAATGTCACGCATAATTGCGACGTAGATGCGGCGCTCATCCACCTTCATGCTGTTCACGGCGAGCTCGATGGGAAGGGTGGAGCCGTCGGCGCGTCGGCCGATGACCTCGCGCACACCACACGCCCGATGCGCATACTCGGCCAAGTCGCCGACGCCTTCTGCGAGGGCCGGAACCAGGGTTTCGACGTGGCGCTCCGGAAGGTTGCGCGGCGCGAACCCGAAGATCCGCCCGGCCGCCGAATTCGCCGTCTCGATCACGCCCTTCTCGCTGATCGTGATGATACCGTCGAAGCTGTTCTCGACAACGTTACGCATAAGCGTGTCGATGCGGCGCAGCCTGAGACCCTGGACCAGCAATCGAATCGCCTGACGGTCGATACGGCGGGTCAGACCGGCGCCGTAGGAGAGCTGGATCACCAACATCCACGGTGTCGTGTCGAGGAGCAGCGGTGAAAACGCCTGCACGGCCACGGCGAGGCCGCTGGCGCCGGCGATGAGCCCGGCCGCGATCATGAGGCCGCGACGCCAGGACGACGTTGCGAACCGTGGCCCGAGCGCCAGCGCGAGCAGCAGGGTCAACAGCAGGACGGGTACCGGCGCACTCCGGACGAGATCCCGCCCCTGGACGAGCGATTCGTACGCCAGGGCCTGCATCAGCGGCCCGGGTAGCGCGCGATAGACGGGTACCGCGAACTGGTCACCGAGTTCGACCGCGGTCGCCCCGACGATGACCTTCTTCCCGGCGACCGCGTCGCGATCAAAATTTCCGCGGAGGACGTCCACGTAGGACAGCCGGGGCACGGTCTCCGGCCTGATGCCGTAATCGATGTAGTAGACGCTGGTCGGGGCCTGCGCGCGGCCGGCCAGCAGGCCCGGCAGCGTGGGCATGAGCGTGTCGCCCCAGCGGTCCAGCGTCGCGTGGCGCCGAATCAGGCTGTCGGCTGCGGGGATGACGTTGACCGAGCCCAGCCGCGCGTGTTCGCGCAGCGCCCAGATCGGTGCCGTATACGTATACTCGCTGCTTCCGCCGCCGTGCGAGGCCGACTGCCCGAATATCGGCAGGATCACGCGGCCGGCCGCGCGCTCGAGCGCCCGTTCCAACGCCGCATCGGCCGCAGGCGTGGAACGCGCGCTGAAGTCGATGTCGAGCGCAATATCGCTGGCACCCGCGGCGACTAACCTGTCGAGCAACGCTGCGTGGTAGGCACGCGGCCAAGGCCATACGTCAAGTGCCTGCAAACTTCGAGCGTCGATCTCGACAACGACCAGACTACGTGTCGCGTCGCGCTTGAGCAGGCCGAAACGAAGGTCCATGAGCGCGTGTTCCAGCGGCGCGAGCCAGCCGAGCAGATAGGCGACCGCGACGATCAGGAACACGATCACTTGCCTCAATCGCAGCTTCATCCCGTTTCACCTATCCGATGACTGGCTGCCCGTCGGGCACGGCCGAAGGGCCGTCTTGTCATGCTTCGCGCGCCGGTCGAACCACCGCCGCTCGATGATATCTGGAGCACGGGGCCGCTCGGTTGGCCCACTGCGGCCACCGCCTGGTCCCTGTCAATTGCCTAATCGTCGATCTCGTCGGGTAAGGACGTCGTCCGGGACGAAATTGAACGAGTCGATGGAGCTGTCGAGGCCGCCAAAACCGCCGC
>JAZFPW010000310.1:0-3182 GCA_036444815.1 Gammaproteobacteria bacterium | reverse complement strand
CCGAGACCATCAATACGACCGCCGCGATGCTTACCGCGATACCCCAGACACTCAGCGCGGTCCGTAAGAGGTGTGCTTTCAGGAGCCGACAGGACAGGAGCGCGTTGTTGGCGAGCTGCTTCGTCGTCCTAAGTTGATTATGGTGAATGGTCAAATGACTTTGTCTCCGCCTCCGCGTCTCGTGGCTCATGAACAGCTCTATCCTCAACGATTTGACCGTCCCTCAGGGACAGGACCCGCCTGGCATGCTCGGCGACCTCTTGGTCGTGGGTGATCATGACGATGGTCCTGCCCTCCCGGTTCAAGCGCTGGAAAATAGCGAGGATCTCCAATCCGCTGTGCCGGTCCAGGTTCCCGGTGGGCTCGTCCGCCAGAAGGATGACGGGATCATTAACCAATGCTCTGGCGATCGCCACACGCTGCTGCTGACCTCCTGAGAGCTCGTTCGGCATATAGTGTTTGCGATCACTGAGCCCGACAGCATCGATGACTTTGAGCGCCCGCTCCTCGGGATCGCCGAGCTCTCTGTCCTCGTAGGCCAGTGGCAGCATGACATTGCGCAGCACGGTTGCCCGGTCCAGCAGATGAAACTGCTGGAAGACGAATCCAATGCAGCGATTGCGAAGCTCCGATAGTGCATCATCATTGAGAGCGGCAACGTCCACCCCATCGAGGAGGTAGCGTCCGTTCGAAGGCTTATCCAAAGCGCCCAGGATGTTCATCAAGGTTGACTTGCCCGTGCCCGAGGCTCCCATGATGCTCACGAATTCGCCCTCTTCGATGCGAAACGATATTTCCTTGAGCACTTCCGTCGTTATCGCGCCCTTGGTATAGGATTTGGCGAGACTCTCTACTTGGATCATGGCCGATCTTTCCTGTTTGTCTCGATCACCGCAAAGACACGATGGGATCGACCGCGGCGGCCTTCCTCGCCGGGTAGATCCCGAACACGAGGGCCACTACCCCGCAGGACACCAGAGCAACCGCGAAAGGCAACCAAGTTAATTTGGCCATGTCCGACAGCAGGAGGGATGCCACGACCCCCACCAGGACTCCCACCGCACCGCCCGCGAGAGTGACCAGCAATGCCTCCGTCAAAAACTGGGCGACGATATCCTGCCGGCGTGCACCGGTGGCCCTTCGGAGCCCTATCTCCTGAACCCGCTCCGACACGGAGAGCAGCATGACGTTCATGATGATCAGCCCACCGACGAGAAAGGCAATCGCAGACGTCACGACCAGTAGATTGTTCAGGGTATCAGAGATGCTAAGCGCCGCTTGCTCCACATCTTCCGGCTCGCGAACGAAGAAATCGTCGGGAGCCCCTGGGGCGATGCCGTGCACCTGCCGAAGCAGCCCGCGGATCTCTTCGGCCGTATCGGCGAGCTCATCGATGCTACCCACCTGAATGATGATTTGCTCGAAATAGGTCCTGCCGAACAAGCGTTTCATGCCCGTTGTGACTGGGACCACGATGCGAAAGTCCCAGTCTGTTGAGCCGGAAGCACTCGTGCCGATCGTATTGAAGACACCAACGACTCGATACGGATCTCCACCGATGCGAACGATCCTGCCCACGGGATTCTCGTCGCCGAAGAGCGTCTCCGAGGTCACAGAGCCCAGGACGGCGACCCGTTCCGCGCGTTGCACGTCTCCCTCGGTAAACATCTCACCGTAACGGAAGCCTCCTCTCCGCCGAATCGCCGCCCATTCCGGCTCCACGGCAAAGATACGCTGTTTGATGGTCTGATCACCGTAGACGACAGCCCAGTCGCGCTCGTTCTGGGTAGGAGAGATGCGGATGACGTCGGGTATAGAACGGGCGATGGCTTCCACGTCCTCCGTACTCAGTGCCACAACCGTTCGGTCGGTCTCCGGTGCGAAAATCTGCTCGGTGCCGCCTGGTCGAACCATGATCATGTCGAGTCCGTGTCTTTCCACGAGCTCCAAAATGTGGTCGCGGGTGCCCTGACCGATAAACATGACCGCTGTCAGTGAACCGATGCCGATCGCGATGGCGATCATCATCAGGATCGACCGCAGTCTGTTCGATACCAACGCGACGTATGCCTCGCGGATCGTTTTTGTTTGTCTACTCATGTCATTCCCCTCCTGAAATAGGCACCTCCAGAAAAACCTGGTCACCCTCGTCGAGCCCTGAGATGACCTCGGCCCAGGGACCGGACTTCCAGCCGATTCTCACCTGGCGGAGCGCCGGGCCATCCGGGCCCTTGACATAGACGACATCGCGTCCACCCTCCCGTTTGATGGCGAGCGCACGCACCGCCAATGCCGTCCTGGGCTCGATAAGAAGCTCCACCGAGACGGTCATCTCTGGACGAAGATAGCCTTCGTAAGGTGGGTCGATCGCGATTTCCGCCACGTACTTGACGATGTTGTCGTGAATAATGGCCTTTGGGTGGATTGCGGACACGGTGCCTGTGAACTCCATGCCGGAGTGGGCATCCACGGTGAAGAGTGCCTGCTGACCCGAGTGAACCTTGCCGATATCGATCTCATCGACGAAAGCGTCTACCTTGAGTCGGGAAAGATCCACGATGGTGACGAAGGTTGGAGCGTTCAGTCCGGCCGCCACCGTTTCGCCTTCTTGCGTTGACACGGAGCCAACGACTCCTGGGATAGACGCTCTGATCGTCGCATAGGAGAGCTGCGCCTCGGAGCTCTCCTGGGCCGCACGAGCCCGTTCCGTGTCCGCTGTCGCTTGCTGTGTCGTCGCCGTGTACTCGGCTTTGACGAAATCAAGGGCCCGGCTGGCGGCCACAAGCTCAGCCTGTGCGACGTGCAATTTTTCTTCCGCCTGATCGCGGTTTTGCTGCGCAATGAGGCCCTGGGTCAGGAGCTGGTCCTCACGTGTGAGCTCGATCTCGGCGAGATTGGCTGTTGCCCTCCACCGGGCTACCTCGGCCACGGCTTTCTCGATTTCCTGGGGAAACAAATGTTCCGCCGATTGCAGCTTCGCTTGCGCTATCCGGAGCTCCGCCCGGCGCTCGTCGACGATGGCCTTCAGTTCTTCCTGCTCGAGCTCGGCAATAACGTCGCCCTTTTTGACGTGATCTCCGATGTTGGCGTAGAGGCGTACCACTCTGCCGGAGATTCGCGAGCCCACACGAACCTCTGCGCCAATCTGCGGCTTCACCGCGCCGATGGCCTCGACTGTCACG
>JAZFPW010000309.1:0-7573 GCA_036444815.1 Gammaproteobacteria bacterium | reverse complement strand
GCTTCTCCGGACATGATCAGGTCCTGGTCTTACGGCGAGGTTAAGAAGCCGGAGACGATTAACTACCGAACGTTCAAGCCTGAGCGGGACGGGCTGTTCTGCGCGAAGATCTTCGGCCCGATAAAGGACTACGAGTGTCTGTGTGGCAAGTACAAACGACTGAAGCACCGCGGCGTCGTTTGCGAGAAGTGCGGCGTTGAAGTCACGCAGACGAAAGTACGCAGGGAGCGGATGGGTCATGTCGAGTTGGCAAGCCCGGTAGCGCACATCTGGTTCTTGAAGTCACTGCCGTCGCGGATCGGCCTGATGCTGGACATGACGTTGCGGGAGATCGAGCGAATCCTCTATTTCGAGGCGTTCGTCGTCGTGGATCCCGGCATGACGCCGCTGGAGCGAGGCCAGCTGCTGACGGACGAGACTTATCTGGAGGCGATTGAGCAATACGGCGACGAGTTCGATGCCCGCATGGGTGCGGAGGCGGTTCGCGATCTGCTGACGAGCCTCGATCTGAGCGCGGAAGTCGTTCAGGTTCGCGAGGACATCGCCGGAACCAACTCTGAGACCAAGATCAAGCGATTCTCAAAACGCCTCAAGCTCCTAGAGTCGTTTCTAAACTCGAAGAATCAACCCGGCTGGATGGTCATGACGGTCCTGCCGGTACTCCCACCGGATCTTCGGCCGTTAGTGCCGCTGGATGGTGGCCGTTTCGCGACGTCCGATCTGAATGATCTCTATCGGCGGGTCATCAACCGCAACAACCGACTTAGACGACTGTTGGAGCTCAACGCACCAGACATCATCGTGCGCAACGAAAAGCGGATGCTGCAGGAGTCTGTCGACGCATTGTTGGATAACGGTCGCCGCGGGCGGGCGATCACAGGCACGAACAAGCGGCCGCTGAAGTCCCTGGCTGACATGATCAAGGGCAAGCAGGGGCGTTTCCGACAGAATTTACTCGGCAAGCGCGTCGACTACTCGGGCCGCTCGGTGATCGTTGTCGGCCCGACGCTGAAATTGCACCAATGCGGGCTGCCCAAGAAGCTCGCGTTGGAGCTATTCAAGCCGTTTATCTTCTCGAAGCTTCAGCTACGCGGCGACGCGACAACCATCAAGGCTGCCAAGAGACTGGTAGAGCGGGAGGGACCCGAAGTCTGGGATATCCTGGAGCAGGTAATCCGAGAGCATCCCGTCATGCTGAACCGGGCGCCGACATTGCACCGGCTCGGAATCCAGGCTTTCGAACCGGTATTGATTGAAGGCAAAGCCATTCAGCTTCATCCACTCGTCTGCACGGCGTTCAACGCCGATTTCGATGGCGACCAGATGGCAGTGCATGTGCCGTTATCGCTGGAAGCTCAGCTCGAGGCGAGAGCCTTGATGATGTCGACCAACAACATCCTGTCTCCGGCGAACGGTGAACCCATCATCGTTCCTTCCCAAGACGTGGTCCTTGGCCTGTATTACATGAGTCGTGAGCGGGTCAACGCCAAGGGCGAGGGTATGGTTTTCGCAGATGTCGACGAGGTTCACCGGGCCTATGAATGTCGAACGGTCGAGCTGCACGCGCGTGTCAAAGTTCGTGTAGAGGCAGCCGCAGCGTCAGAAGACGATGACTCGGGGCCGCGGTCCCGGCTCGTCGAAACGACCGTCGGCCGAGCGCTGCTCTCGGAGGTCATGCCGGTTGGATTGGATTTCGATCTGATCAATCAGCCGATGAACAAGCGAGCGATCTCGAGGGCCATCAACGCCTGTTATCGTCAGCTTGGGATCAAGGAGACGGTCGTCTTCGCCGATCAACTCATGTACACGGGCTTTCATTATGCGACGCGAGCCGGGGTCTCCTTCGGTGTCAACGATATGGTTGTTCCGGAGCAGAAGCCCGAAATTCTGCACCTCGCCGAACAGGAAGTTAAGGATATTCAGGATCAATATGCCTCTGGTCTAGTCACTGACGGTGAGCGCTACAACAAGGTCGTGGATATCTGGTCGAGGACTAACGATCAGGTTGCGAAAGCGATGATGGACAAGTTGGGCGTAGACTCCGTCAAAGACGCCGAGGGCAACGTGACGTCGCAAGAATCTTTCAACTCCATCTACATTATGGCCGATTCGGGCGCGAGGGGTTCCGCCGCTCAGATCCGACAGCTAGCCGGCATGCGCGGCCTGATGGCCAAGCCGGACGGCTCCATCATCGAGACGCCCATTACAGCGAACTTCCGGGAAGGGCTGGACGTACTGCAATACTTCATCTCTACGCATGGTGCGCGGAAGGGACTGGCCGACACGGCCTTGAAGACCGCCAACTCGGGCTACCTCACACGCCGCCTCGTGGACGTCGCCCAGGATCTCGTCGTGACGGGGCCGGATTGCGGCACCGACACCGGGCTGATGATGACGCCGCTGGTTGAGGGTGGCGACATCGTCGAGCCGCTGCGAGAGCGCGTTTTAGGCCGGGTCGCGGCAGTCGATGTCGTCGCGCCCGCGTCCGAAACCGTGATTCTGGATGCCGGCACGCTACTCGACGAGGCTGCAGTTGAGCTGCTCGAAGCCTCGTCCGTCGATCAGCTGCTCGTGCGCTCGCCCATCACCTGTGAGATGCGCTACGGCGTCTGCGGCCAGTGCTACGGGCGCGACCTCGGCAGGGGGCACGCTGTCGATAAGGGGGAAGCCGTTGGCGTCATCGCCGCACAGTCCATTGGCGAGCCGGGTACTCAGTTGACTATGCGCACGTTCCACATCGGCGGCGCGGCGTCCCGCTCCGCTGCCGTCAACAGCGTCGAGGTCAAGAGTACCGGTACGATCCGGATGCACAACATGAAGACGGTGCAGCACGAGGAGAAAGGGCATCTGGTGGCGACATCCCGGTCCTGCGAACTCTCGGTCATCGATCAATTCGGCCGCGAGCGCGAGCGTTACAAGGTGCCTTATGGCGCGATTCTCAGCATCCAGGATGGCGACTCCGTGGAGCCGGGACAACTTGTCGCGAGTTGGGACCCACATACCCATCCGGTCGTAACAGAGGTTAGTGGGCGTATCCAATTCGAGGACTTCGTCGATGACGTAACCGTCACCACCCAGGTCGACGAGATCACCGGGCTGACCAACACCGTCGTGTTGGACCCGGCGCAGCGCGGTGCGGGTACCGACTATCGGCCGACGGCGAAACTCGTCGACAACGAGGGTGAGCCGATCTGCTTCCCGAACACGGATATTCCGGCCGTCTACGCGCTGCCGTCGGGTGCCGTGTTGACGATGGAGAACGGTTCTCGAGTCGTCGTTGGGGACGTGCTGGCGCGCCTGCCTCAGGAGACGACGAAGACTCGCGACATCACCGGTGGGCTGCCTCGGGTAGCGGATCTATTCGAGGCCCGCCGGCCCAAGGAACCGGCGATTCTCGCGGAGCATACCGGTACCGTGAGCTTCGGCAAGGAGACCAAAGGCAAGCGCAGGCTGGTCATCATGGATGAAGACGGCGAGCGCCACGAGGAACTGATTCCGAAGTGGCGCCACCTCAACGTCTTCGAGGGCGAGACGGTGATCCGCGGCGAGATCATCGCCGACGGCGAGCCGCATCCTCACGATATCCTGCGCCTGCAGGGTGTAGAGCGGCTCGCGGACTACCTGGTTCGCGAGATCCAGGACGTCTATCGACTGCAGGGGGTGAAAATCAATGACAAGCACATCGAGGTCATCATTCGGCAGATGCTGCGCAAGGCGGAGATCACGGTCCCTGGTGACACACGCTTTCTCCGAGGCGAGCAGGTCGATCGGGCCAGGGTCCTCGAGACCAATGAGGAAATAGCAGCCAACGGCGGGCAGCTGGCGGAATTCGATCCGGTTCTGCTGGGGATAACCAAGGCCTCCCTGGCGACGGAATCCTTCATTTCGGCCGCTTCCTTCCAGGAAACCACCCGAGTCCTAACCGAGGCGGCAGTTCGCGGCATGCAGGATGATCTCCGGGGCCTGAAGGAGAATGTGATCGTCGGCCGGCTGATTCCGGCCGGTACGGGCTTCGCCCATCACGAGGAGCGCCGCAAGAGTCAGGAAGACATCCTGTCCCAGGAACTTAAGGACCTGGAGGCCTCTTTGGCGGACAGCGTGGAAGGCGCGGAAGACGCGGCCGGCGTGGCCGCCGCGGAGGCGTTGGACAGCTCGGCCGAAACAAGCTCCGAAGAGGGTCCGGGCACTCCAGCAGAGATCGGGGAGGCAGGGGCTACAAGTATTAGTTGACAGTCCATGAGACCGGCCCCTAGACTTTCCTGCTGCCCATGGTCAGCGAGGCGCTGACTAGAAAAACTCGAAGCCTCCAGCAGGTCGCTGGAGGCAATCGTAATGAGGCCCGGATGCCGAGTAGCGGCAACGGGCCGATCTTTATTTATAGGCAAGAGATGGCGACGACAAATCAGCTGGTACGCAAGCCGCGGTCGACGAACAGAGCCAAGAGCAAGGTGCCGGCGCTCGCGGCTTCTCCGCAGAAACGTGGCGTCTGCACGCGGGTCTATACGACCACGCCGAAGAAACCCAACTCGGCGATGCGCAAGGTGGCCCGAGTCCGGTTGACGAACGGTTTCGAGGTAACGAGCTATATCGGCGGTGAGGGACACAATCTCCAGGAGCACTCGATCGTACTGATTCGTGGCGGTCGTGTGAAAGATCTGCCGGGCGTACGTTATCACGTCGTGCGGGGAACCTTGGATTGCGCCGGTGTCAGTGATCGCCGTCAGAGTCGATCCAAATACGGATCTAAGCGTCCAAAGACCTGATGGCATCCTAGGATCTGATTCATGTCGAGAAGAAACCGAGCGCCGCGCCGTATCGTGTTGCCCGATCCGAAGTTCGGCAATCTGCGGCTAGCGAAGTTCATCAACATGATCATGCAAAGCGGCAAGAAATCGGTCGCAGAGCAGATCGTTTATCGCGCGCTCGAGAGAATCGCCGATCGAACCGGGCAGGACGCGGAGAAGGCGCTCGAAACACTGGGCCAGGCGTTGGACAACATCAAGCCGTCGGTCGAGGTGAAGTCTCGGCGCGTAGGTGGTGCGACCTATCAGATCCCGATAGAGGTCCGGGCCACGCGAAGAGAGACCCTCGCAATGCGTTGGGCGATCGACTCGGCTCGCAAGCGGTCCGAAAAAACGATGGCGCTGCGTCTAGCGCACGAGCTCATGGACGCAGCCGAGAATAGAGGGTCTGCAGTTAAGAAACGAGAGGATACTCACCGAATGGCCGAGGCCAACAAGGCGTTCGCCCACTACCGGTGGTAGTCAATGGATTTGAGGCAAGGACGTGGCACGGCAGACCCCCATCGAGCGTTATCGCAATATCGGCATCATGGCTCACATCGATGCCGGTAAGACGACGACGACTGAGCGAATCCTTTTCTATACGGGCGTATCTCATAAAATAGGTGAGGTTCACGACGGCGCAGCCGTCATGGACTGGATGGAGCAGGAGCAGGAGCGCGGAATCACTATTACGTCCGCGGCGACCACGTGTTTCTGGAAGGGTATGGACCAGAGCCTGCCCGAGCATCGCATCAATATCATCGATACACCGGGCCACGTCGATTTTACGATTGAGGTGGAACGCAGCCTCCGAGTGCTCGACGGCACGGTCGCGATATTTTGCTCGGTCGGCGGCGTGGAGCCGCAGTCGGAGACAGTCTGGCGTCAGGCCAATAAGTACGGCGTACCGCGATTGGCCTTCATCAACAAGATGGACCGGGCCGGCGCCGACTATTTTCGTGTCGTGTCGCAGATCGAGGAGCGCTTGAAGGGGACACCGGTTTTGACCCAGATTCCCATAGGCGCCGAGGACACCTTTCAAGGCGTCGTCGATCTGGTGAAGATGAAGGCCATTACCTGGGACGACGCGACTCAGGGTACTCGATTCGAGGAGCAGGAGATTCCAGAGGATCTCGTCGCGTTGGCAACCGAGTGGCGGGAGAAACTCGTCGAGGCTGCCGCGGAAGGTGACGATCGACTCCTCGAGGAATATATCGAGAAAGGAGTGCTCAGTGAGGAGCAAATTAAGCGCGGCCTGCGATTACGGTGCATCGCCGGAGACGTCACACCGGTATTATGCGGCTCGGCTTTCAAGAACAAGGGCGTTCAGGCGGTCCTGGATGCCGTCATCGACTACCTGCCTTCGCCGCGGGAGCGCCCACCGATCAAGGGCATCCTGGACGATGACTCGGAGGCCGAGCGGCCGTCCGTGGACGATGCGCCGTTCGCAGCTCTCGCGTTCAAGATCGCGACGGATCCCTTCGTCGGGAACTTGACATTTTTCCGGGTGTATTCCGGCGTCTTAACATCGGGAGATACCGTCTATAACCCGGCCAAACGAAAACGCGAGCGGATTGGCCGAATATTGCAGATGCACGCTAATGATCGCGAGGAACTGAAGGAAGTCCGCGCCGGTGACATTGCGGCGGCCGTGGGGCTAAAGGATGTCACTACCGGCGACAGCCTCACCGATCCCAAGGATCCCATCCGCTTAGAACGCATGGAGTTCCCGGAGCCGGTTATCTCCGTCGCAGTCGAGCCGAAGACGAAGGCCGATCAGGAACGGATGGGTATGGCACTGAGCAAACTGGCGAAGGAGGATCCGTCGTTTCGTGTGCACACGGACGAGGAATCTGCGCAGACGATTATCTCCGGCATGGGCGAGCTTCACTTAGAGATCATCGTCGATCGAATGAAGCGTGAGTTCAGCGTCGAGGCTAGCGTTGGCAGGCCGCAAGTAGCGTATCGGGAGACGATACGTACTACAGTCGAGCAGGAAGGAAAATTCGTTCGGCAGACTGGCGGCCGCGGACAATATGGCCACGTCTATCTACGCCTCGAGCCTCTGCCGCCGGGATCAGGTTATGAGTTCGTCAACGCGATCGTAGGCGGCGCCGTGCCAAGGGAGTACATATCGGCCGTCAACAAAGGTATCCAGGAGCAGATGGGTAATGGCGTCATCGCTGGCTATCCGGTCCTTGATTGCAAGGTCACGCTATATGATGGCTCGTACCACGACGTGGATTCCAGCGAAGTCGCATTCAAGATCGCGGGTTCCATGGCCTTCAAGGAGGGTGCCGCGAGAGGCAAGCCGGTTCTTCTGGAGCCGACGATGAAGGTCGAAGTCGTTACGCCGGAAAACTATATGGGCGACGTCAATGGCGACCTGAGCCGGCGTCGAGGCGTGCTCCAAGGTCTCGAGGATGCGCCGTTGGGTAAGATTATCCGAGCCGAGGTGCCACTAGCCGAGATGTTCGGCTACGCGACGGATCTACGTTCGATGAGTCAAGGCCGCGCGACATTTACGATGGAGTTCGGTCAATATACCCAAGTGCCCGCCAGCGTTGCTGAGTCCGTCATCAAGAGTAGAACCTAGAGGTAACCAATTGTGGCCAAAGAAAAATTTCAGCGAACGAAGCCGCATGTAAACGTGGGGACGATTGGTCACGTGGACCATGGCAAGACGACGCTGACGGCGGCGCTGACGAAGGTGATGTCTGAGAGGCACGGTGGCGAGATCATTGAATTTGATCAGATTGACAATGCGCCGGAGGAGAAGGCACGAGGCA
>JAZFPW010000308.1:0-3131 GCA_036444815.1 Gammaproteobacteria bacterium | reverse complement strand
TAGCCTGACTCTTTCGCGGCTCGCAGCGCAGCCAACGTGTCTGCCGTCTCTCCCGACTGAGAGATGGCAACGAACAGCGTGTTCTTCGGGACCACCGGGCGACGATATCGATACTCGCTGGCGATATCGACCATGCATGGCAGGCCGGCCAGCTCCTCCAACTGGTAACGGGCAACGAGTCCCGCGTGATAACTCGTGCCACACGCCACGAGGTGGACGCCTTCGACCGCAGCCATGATGTCGTTCGCTTCGGGCCCGAAGATGTCGGCTGACACGTGCCCATCTCCGATACGGCCCTCGAGCGTGTCTGCGAGGGCCATGGCCTGTTCGTGAATTTCCTTCGCCATGTAGTGGCGAAAATGTCCCCGGTCCACCGCATCAGCCGAGAGTTCGCTCTCGACTATCCGGCGCTCTACCTCCTTCCCGCTCGCGTCGAGAATCTGAACACTGCGGCGCCGTACCAACGCGACGTCACCGTCTTCCAGAAACTGGAACCGTCGGGTGACCGGCAACAGCGCCGCGATATCGGAGGCCACGAAATTCTCTTCGATGCCGAGGCCTATCACGACCGGACCGCCGGACCGGGCCAGCACCAACGCGTCTGCGTCCTCCACGTCCATGACGACGAGGGCATAGGCGCCTTTCAACTCCGCGACAGTCGCCCGCACTGCCTCCAGCAGATTGTCGAGTTTCGTCAGATGGAACCGGACACGATGGGCGATGACCTCGGAATCGGTTTCCGACGTGAACTCATAACCTTCCGCCGCAAGCTCAGCACGGAGCACGTCATGATTCTCGATGATGCCGTTGTGGACGACCGCGACATTAGTGCCGGACGTGTGCGGGTGTGCATTAATCTCACTGGGCGCGCCGTGAGTCGCCCAGCGCGTATGCGCCATGCCCAAGAACCCCTTGAGCGGGGATTCCGCCAACGCGTCTTCGAGGTGGCAGAGTTTGCCTTCGCGCCTGACGCGCTTCAGCGTGCCGCCATCTCCGAGGACGATGCCAGCCGAATCATAGCCGCGGTACTCAAGGCGCTTGAGGCCTTCCATCAGAATAGGCGTCACATTGCGCTCGGCCACTGCACCGACGATTCCACACATTCCGCAGGGGTTCCTTTATCTCTCGTTCAGATCGCGATTATCGGCGAGACCGGCTCAGCTTGGCACGTGCCCGCCGCTCACTTTACGGGCTTCTCCGGGCGTTTCCAGCCTTTCACGACCGTCTGCCTGGCACGGGCGAGCGTCAGTTCTTCGGCCGGGACGTCCTTCGTCACTGTCGAACCCGCGCCCACGGTTGCGCCTTCGCCGACCACGACCGGCGCCACGAGCATAACGCCCGACCCGATAAAGGCCCGGTTGCCGATAACGGTGCGGTTTTTTACCGCGCCATCGTAGTTGCAGACTATCGTTCCGGCACCGATATTGACGTCCCCTCCCACACTCGAGTCGCCCACATAGCTCAGATGATTCATCTTGCTCCCTGCCGCGACATCGCTGGCCTTCACTTCGACGAAATTACCGACTTTCACGCGCTCCGCGAAGTCGGTTCCCGGACGCAGCCGGGCGAAAGGCCCGATCTCGCACTCCGGCCCCGCCACGACACCGTCCAGAACCGAATTCGGATGGACGACACAACCTTCGCCTAGCGTTGAGTTGGAGATCACGGTATTCGGCCCGATATGGACCCGGTCGCCGAGCTCGACCTCGCCTTCGAACAACACTCCCGCGTCGATAAAGACGTCGCGTCCGACGTTAAGCGTACCGCGCACGTCGAACCGCGCCGGGTCCGCGAGCGTCGCGCCACGCTCCATCGCAGCGTCGGCGTTGCGCCTCTGCAGGATGCGCTCCGCTGCCGCGAGTTCGGCGCGGCTGTTGATGCCCAGCACCTCGGCTCGCCCGCCAGCGGGTAGTCCCGCCACGCCGACGCCGTCGCGAACGGCCATGGCAACGACATCCGTGAGGTAGAACTCTCGCGATGCATTGTCATCGCCCAATTCGGCGAGCCACGCGCGCAGCCGTCCCACCGGCAGCCGCATCAGCCCGGTGTTGATCTCCTCGACGGCGAGCTCCTCGGCCGACGCATCCTTCTCTTCGACGACACCGGTGATCGCACCGTCAGCAGCCCGCAGAATGCGCCCATAGCCTTGCGGGTCCTGGAGACGCGCCGTCAAGAGAACGACCTCGTCGCCGTTGCCGTGACTCAGCAGCGGCTTCAGGCTGTCAGCCATTACCAGCGGCACATCGCCGTAGAGGACCAGAAGCTGATGGTCGTCGGGGATAGACGGGAGCGCTTGAGCGAGCGCGTGACCGGTACCGAGTTGCTCGAGCTGGTTGCTCCAGGTCAGGTCATCGTCGGCGAAAGCATCCCGGACGGCACCTCCACCGTGCCCATAGACGACGTTGATCGCATCCGGCTCGAGCTGCCTGGCGGTATCCAGAACATGCGCCAACAGCGCACGGCCGGCCAATGGCTGCAGCACCTTCGGCCGGTCTGAATTCATGCGTTTGCCCTGGCCAGCGGCCAGGATCACGACAGTCAGAGCCACAAGTTACCCCACGTCGACAGGCGGATAAGGGGCCGATGATAGCGCGGTAGCGCATCGATGACGTGGGGGCCGAGTCGCGGTCAGCGACCGGCGGCCAGCCCCACCGTGAAAACGCCTCAGCGCCGCTTGCCTTTGAGACTCTGAGCTGCGCGGTAGCGGGCCTCCGCCTCGACCATCTCGCGCTGAGCCTGTTCGAGATCGATCTCGCCATGCCGGCCTTCGAGGACTTCCCTGGCGCGCTCGCGGGCGGCCAACGCGGCGTCTTCATCGAGCTGGTCCGCGTGCAGCGCACTATCGGCGAGCACGGTGACGAGATGGGGCTGAACTTCGAGGATGCCACCGGTGACATAGAAGCGCTGCTCTTCGCCGTCGCTGTTCTGGACCCGCACTTCGCCGGGCTTCAGATCCGTCAACAGCGGCGCGTGCCTGGGCGCGATACCGATCTCGCCCATTTTTGCCGGCGCGAACACCATCGCAGCCTCGCCGCTGAAGATCGCTCCCTCGGCGCTGACGATTTCGACACGAATACTGGCCACGATCCGGAACTCCGCTGCCTACTGCAGGCGCTTGCCCTGCTCCTCGG
>JAZFPW010000307.1:0-6542 GCA_036444815.1 Gammaproteobacteria bacterium | reverse complement strand
TCGGCGAAGACGCGCTCACCGTCGGGTTTATCGAAGGCGCTACGTTCTATGCGTTGACGACGATGGGAGCCTCCAACAAGCGCGTGCTCGCGTTCGATCTGGCTGGGCCGGAGCCGTCTGCCTATCGTGAGCTGATCGCTGCCGACGACGACGCGGTCATCGACAACATCTCACCGGCGGCCGGGCGCATCGTCGTCGACTATCTGGCCAGCGCCTACAGCCGGGTCCGTGTCTTCGACCGCGACGGCAAGCCGCTGACGGACATCGAGCTGCCCGGTATCGGCAGCGCCGCAATCAATACGCATCCGGATCTCGACACCGCCTGGTTGCGATTCGAGTCCTTCAGTGAGCCCGCGGGGATCTATCGGGTCGACTTGGCCTTAGGCTCGACCACGCTGTGGCGGCGTCCCGAACTCCCGGTCGATACCAGCAACCTCACCGTGACGCAAGTTTTCTACGCGTCCAAAGACGGTACGCAGATACCGATGTTTCTGGTTCATCGTCGTGATCTTGAGCTGGACGGGAATAACCCGACGCTGCTGTATGGCTACGGCGGCTTCGACATCTCGCTGACGCCCAGTTTTACGTCGACCTGGATGCCCTGGCTCAGCCGTGGGGGCGTGTATGCGGTAGCCAATCTCAGGGGCGGGGGCGAGTTCGGAGCGGATTGGCACCGGGCCGGGATGCTGGCCAACAAACAAAATGTCTTCGACGATTTTTACGCGGCGGCCGAGTGGCTGATAGACAGTGGCTATACCCGGGTGGAACGACTGGGGATCGCCGGCCGCTCGAATGGCGGGCTGCTCACCGGTGTCGCAATAACGCAGCGCCCCGAGCTCTTCTCCGCCGCGATCGTCGGCGTGCCGTTACTGGATATGTTGCGCTATCAGAATTTCCTGATGGCACGCTACTGGGTGCCGGAATATGGGACTGCGGAGGACGCCGATCAGTTCGGCTTCATCCGCGCATATTCTCCTTATCAGACCATCATCCCGGGCTCGGCTTATCCGGCTACGCTGCTGACGGCAGGAGAAAACGACACGCGCGTACACGCGCTGCATGCCCGCAAGATGGCGGCCGCCCTTCAGGCGGCAACCGCCGGCGATCCGGCGGAGGAACCGATCCTGTTGTGGGTCGATCGGTCGGCGGGCCACGGCCAGGGGAAGCCGCTCGCCGCCCGCGTCGCGGAGGCCGCGGATCAAGTCGCGTTCATGGCCTGGCAACTCGGCTTGGAGTAGGGGCGGCCGCTGGCCCGAACCGCCTCGTAGGAGCGGCCGCCTGGCCGCGAACGGCGGCCGTGAAGAATCGCGACGAGGCCGTCGCTCCCACAGCGTCGCTCCCACGGCGGTTGCGATATTCGACTCCGCTATAATGACGGCCATGAGTGGCCGTGCGCGAAAGTGGCGGAATTGGTAGACGCGCTGGATTTAGGATCCAGTGGGGCAACCCGTGGGAGTTCGAGTCTCCCCTTTCGCACCGCCCGTCTGGCTGCCCAGCCACGCCGGGTGGGAATTTCGCCACTGAGTAGTCCTCGATACCAGGGGAGCCTGTGAACGCAGCAACGACGAATGCCTTGGATGTCTCGGTCGAGAGGCCGGGTGGATTGGAGCGCCGCATGACGGTGCGGGTCCCGAGCGTCCAGATAGAGCAGGAAATCAGGCAGCGGCTGACCCGCGTCGGGCGCACCGTCAAGCTCAAGGGATTTCGGCCCGGCAAAATTCCCACCGAGATCGTCCAGCAGCGCTACGGCGACCGGGTTCGTCAGGAGGTCATCTCAGACGTTATCCGCTCGAGTTATTCGCACGCGCTCGCCCAGGAGAAGCTCCATCCCGCCGGCGGCCCAAGCATCGAGCCGATAACCGGAGAGGGTGACGAACAGTTTGCCTTCAGAGCGACTTTCGAGGTCTTCCCTGAGATTACTCTGAAGCCGACAGACTCGTTGCGCATCGAGAAGCCGAAGGTCGAGATCACCGCAGCCGACACCGACGATATGCTCGAGAGGCTCAGGGACCAGCGCGCCGAGTGGCGGACCGTGGAGCGCAAGGCGGAACTGGGTGACCGTGTCATCGCGGATTTCGTCGGGAGGATCGGTAAGGAGCCCTTCGAAGGCGGAGAGGGTAAAGAGGTGCCAATCGTCGTCGGCGAAGGCCAGGTCATCGGCGACTTCGATAAAGCGCTACGAGGGGTGGTTGCCGACGAGTCCAAGTCCGCGAAAGTGAAATTTCCGAAAGACTATCCTGTCGATACGTTGGCCGGAAAGAAGGCGGTATTTGATATCGCGGTTCACCGTGTAGAAGAGAAAGTCTTGCCGGATATCGATGAGGAGTTTCTCGAGGCTTTCGGGGTAGCTGAGGGTGGTGTCGAGGCGCTGCGGGAGCGGGTTCGCAACAACCTGGAGCGCGAACTCGCGGAGCGATTGAGCGCCGAAACCAAGCGTCGAGCGCTAGACAGCCTGCTGGCCGCCAATCAGATAGACCTACCTAAGGCATTGATAGAAAAGGAAATATCTGCTCTACAGGCAAGCGCTATGCAGCAGCTCAACATCGAGGATCCGGAGCAGGCGCCGGCAAAAGAAAACTTCACAGATCCTGCGCAGCGTCGGGTGGCGCTGGGACTGCTGGTAGAGGAGCTGATCCGCGTGAACGACATTAAGCTCGATCGATCACGGTTGGCGCGACGAATCGAAGAACTGGTCGCGCAGTTCGAACAGCCCGCAGAAGCTGCGCGGATGTATCGGGGCGATCGAGAGCTGATGGCGCAGTTGGAGGCCGGCGTCTTAGAGGACCAAGTGGTGGATTTTCTAATTGAAAACGCTAAGACTACGGAGAAGTCCATCGCCGTCAAAGAGTTCATGGCGTTCTGATGTTCTTGGAGATCGGCATGGCGACAGACGGTAAAGAAGGAGAGCGACGGTGAGTGTCACAGGACTGAATCTGGTGCCCATGGTGGTGGAGCAAACGGCTCGTGGCGAACGAGCCTACGATATTTACTCGAGGCTCCTGAAAGATCGCGTCGTGTTCATCGTCGGCGGGATCGAAGACATGGTCGCAAATCTGATCGTCGCGCAACTGTTATATCTCGAGTCAGAGAACCCCGATAAGGACGTACATCTGTACATCAATTCGCCGGGTGGGGCCGTTACGGCAGGTCTAGCCATCTACGACACCATGCAGTTCATCAAACCCGACGTCAGTACGATCTGCGTCGGCCAGGCGGCCAGCATGGGCTCTTTGCTGCTCGCCGGCGGCGCCAAGGGCAAACGACATTGTTTGCCGCACTCAAGAATCATGATCCACCAGCCCAGCGGCGGCTTCCAAGGTCAGGCCGCGGATATCGACATTCAGGCCAGAGAAGTACTGAAGCTCAGAGAGCGACTGAACGCGATTCTGGCGAAGCATACCGGGCAGACCCTGGAGACGATCGAGCGGGACAGCGACCGTGACAACTTCATGGATGGAGAAACCGCGGCCAGCTACGGTCTAATAGATTCGGTGCTCAATAAGCGCGTTCTTGAGCCGAGTAGTAGCTGATAGTTCAAGGACTTACGATATTTTCCCCGAATCTAGGGGACGAGATCGGGAACTGGGAAGCGGGCCTTGGCATAGCCCTGAGACAAATGCTATAAGGCTGAGCGTACTCTCTTCTTCGGGCGCGTAAGGACGCAATATGAGCGAGGATTCCCGCGGCAAATCGGACGACGGCAAGCTGCTGTACTGTTCGTTCTGTGGCAAGAGTCAGCACGAGGTTCGTAAGCTGATTGCGGGCCCGTCCGTATTCGTTTGTGACGAATGCGTCGAACTGTGTAACGACATTATTCGTGAGGAACTGGACGATCGCGCCGAGCAAGGTGGCGACAAACTGCCGAAGCCCCACGAAGTCAACGCGGTCCTCGACGAGTACGTCATCGGTCAGAAGATCGCTAAGAAAGTCCTCTCGGTCGCCGTCTACAACCACTATAAGCGGTTGGAGACGCGCATCGGGGAGCGCGGCAAGGACGATATCGAGCTTGCCAAGAGCAACATCCTGCTCATCGGCCCGACCGGCTGCGGTAAGACCTTGCTGGCGGAGACGCTCGCACGGCTCCTGAACGTACCGTTCACGATCGCCGACGCGACGACGCTGACCGAGGCCGGCTACGTCGGTGAAGATGTCGAGAACATCATCCAAAAGCTTCTGCAGAAGTGCGACTACGATGTGGAGAAGGCTCAGACGGGCATCGTCTATATCGATGAGATCGATAAAATTTCCCGCAAATCCGATAATCCTTCGATCACCCGGGACGTATCCGGAGAGGGAGTGCAGCAGGCCCTGCTGAAACTCATCGAAGGGACGATCGCGTCCGTGCCGCCTCAGGGCGGGCGTAAGCATCCGCAGCAGGAATTCCTGCAGGTCGATACGGCCAATATTCTGTTTATCTGCGGCGGCGCGTTCTCGGGCTTGGATAAGATCATCATCAACCGTTCTTCCCGGAGCGGCATCGGCTTCGTTGCCGATGTGAAGAGCAAGGACAACAGTGACCGCCTGGGCGAGCTGCTTAAGGAAGTGGAGCCCGAAGATTTGATCAAGTACGGCCTCATCCCCGAGTTCGTCGGTCGGCTACCGGTCGTAGCCACCCTCCAGGAACTCGACGAAGAGGCACTCGTGGAGATTCTCGTCGAGCCCAAGAATGCATTGACCAAGCAGTACCAGAAGCTCTTCGAGATGGAAGGCGTGGAACTCGAACTGCGTGACGATGCGCTGCGTGCCATCGCCACCCGCGCCATGGCGCGCAAGACCGGGGCCCGAGGCTTGCGGACCATCCTCGAGAATGTACTGCTCGACACGATGTACGACCTGCCGTCCATGACGAATGCCACCAAGGTGGTCGTGGACGAGACCGTGGTAACGGGAGAGGCCCAACCGTACGTGATCTATGAGACCGAGGAACCGGCTGCCGTGGGAGACGAACGCCGCTGAGTCACTCGTAGGGAGGCACTCCGGCGCTTGAGATCTGGCGCCGGTGCCCCCACTCACAGGCTATTGAACAAGACTCAGGCGAGGGCAAGACAAGGCAAGAATCGGCGAAAAAGCGCAGTGTACACACCAGTACACGAGCATTTTGAGTCGATTCTTAACGCAGTATTGTGCCGTCTGAGGGTTTTTCAACAGCCTGTAAAGGCATTTGGCTCGTCAAGAGCGAGCCGTTGGTAAGGAGTTTACCGAAGCGTGGACACAGAAAAGCCCAAACCGGGAGGCCCTAGACGGCTGCCCATACTGCCCCTTCGCGATGTCGTGGTTTACCCGCACATGGTGATTCCGCTCTTCGTTGGGCGGGAAAAATCGGTTGTGGCCCTGGATCAGGCGATGTCGGCGGACAAGGAGATCTGCCTCATCGCCCAGATTAAAGCCGATGTAGACGAGCCCGGCGAGGACGATGTCTACGAGATCGGCACAGTGGCGACCATCCTGCAGTTACTGAAGCTTCCAGACGGTACCGTGAAGGTCTTGGTCGAGGGCAGCCGGCGCGCACGCATCCAGAACTTGGAAATCGGCCCGTGCTTCACGGCCGAGGTCGAAGATTTTCCCGACGCGGAGGTCGACCCAGCCCCCGAGGACGAGAACGTTGACGAGCGCGAGATGGAGGTACTGGCACGGTCCGTCGTGTCCCAGTTCGAGCAATACGTCAAGCTGAATAAGAAGATCCCGCCTGAAATCCTGACTTCGCTCGCTGGAATCGAGCAACCGGGACGGCTGGCGGATACCGTCGCTGCCCATATGTCGCTGAAGCTCTCGGACAAGCAGAAAGTCCTGGAGATCAGCAGCGTCAAGACGCGCCTGGAGCACGTTCTCGGCCTGGTCGACGGCGAGATCGATGTGCTTCGTATCGAGAAGAGAATCCGTGGCCGCGTCAAGCAACAGATGGAGAAGAGTCAGCATGAGTACTATCTGAATGAGCAGATGAAGGCCATTCAGAAGGAATTGGGTGATCTGGAGAATGCGCCCAACGAAATCGCCGAACTGGAGCAAAAGATCAAGACGGTCGGCATGACCAAGGAAGGCAGAGAGAAGGCGACTTCGGAGCTTGGCAAGCTGAAACTCATGTCGCCGATGTCAGCCGAAGCGACCGTGGTGCGCAACTACGTCGATTGGCTCGTCAAGGTGCCGTGGAAGAAACGCACCAAGGTCTTGCAGAATCTGGAAGAAGCCGAGCGAATTCTCGAGGAAGATCACTATGGGATGGAGATAATAAAAGAACGCATCCTGGAGTATCTGGCCGTGCAGCAGCGCGTCAAGAAACTCAAAGGGCCGATCATCTGCCTCGTGGGCGCGCCCGGTGTGGGCAAGACATCGCTCGGTCAGAGCATCGCGCGCGCGACGAACCGTAAATTCATCCGCATGTCGCTGGGCGGCGTCCGGGATGAGGCCGAGATCCGAGGCCATCGGCGCACGTATATCGGCTCGATGCCGGGCAAGATCGTCCAGAATATGAGCAAGGTCAAGGTGCGTAACCCTCTGTTTCTCTTGGACGAAGTCGACAAGATGTCGATGGATTTCAGAGGAGA
>JAZFPW010000306.1:0-3091 GCA_036444815.1 Gammaproteobacteria bacterium | reverse complement strand
GCGGTGACTTCAGGCCCCGCGCCGGGTCCACGAATGATCAGCGGATTCTCACAGTAGCGACGGGATACGAACTGCACGACGTTATCGGTGAGATTGATATTGGCGAACGGGTGGTCGAGAGGATAACTCCCCAGCCGCACTTTGGCGGTGCCGTGCGTCAATTCCACCTCGGCGACGTAGCGCAGCACGCGATTGTCCTGCTGCGCTTGCTGATAACGCTCGGCCATCGGCGCGTCGAAGTCGACGAGCCGCTCGAGAAATTCGTCGACGGAAGCATCGGCGAGCGCGGCCGGCACGAGGCTTTCCACCTCGAGGTCGGCCAGCCCCATCGTCAAACCCGCCTCACGAGCCAGGATCACGGCCTTTCTTGCGACGTCCATACCAGACAGATCATCGCGTGGATCGGGTTCTGTGTAGCCACGGGCCCTGGCCTCGCGGACGATCTCGGAGAAAGGCTGCGTGGCATCGAAGACATTGAACAGATACGCCAGCGTGCCGGAAAGGATCCCGCTGATGCTAGTGATCTCGTCGCCTGTCTCGACCAGATCTTTGACCGTCTGTATCACGGGCAGCCCGGCGCCGACGGTCGTTTCGTAGAGGAAGTGAGCGTTCGCGCCATGGCGGATGCGCTTGAGATCGGCGTAGTAGTCCATCGGCCCGCTATGCGCCCGTTTGTTCGGCGTAATGACGTGGATACCGCGCTCGAGCCACTGACCATAGAGATTGGCAATGCTGTCCTCCGCCGTGCAGTCGATCAACACGGTATGCGGGAGATGATCGGCCTGCACATGATCGACGAAGCGTTCCAGGTCCCGGTCCTGACCCGACTTTAAGTCTTCGCGCCAGCGGCCGAGATCGATCCGACGGTCAGCCAACAACATGCGGCTGGAGCTACTGACGGCGCGAACCCGGAGATCCAGGTTAAAGCTTTGCCGCAGCCGTTCTGCTTCGCCGGCCATCTGATCCAGCAGGGCGCTTCCGACCGAGCCCGGCCCGACGAGCCCGATAGAGACAGTCTTCGCGGACAGATAGAAACTGCCATGCACCGCGCGTAATGCCCGCGTCATGTCTTTGGACGCGATCACGGCAGAAATATTGCGCTCCGAGGCCCCCTGCGCGATCGCGCGGACGTTGACGCCGGCACTGCCGAGAGTCCGGAAGAAGCGCCCCGCGACGCCCGGCAGCCCGGCCATGCCATCACCCACGACCGCAAGCACGCCGCAGCCTTTCGTGACTTCGATGTTCTGCACCTGGCCCTGGGCCAGCTCCACGGCGAAGGCGCGTTCTACGACGGCCTTGACCTGATCGGCGGATTCCTCCGGGACGGCGAAACAGATCGAGTGCTCCGAGCTGCCCTGAGAGATCAGCGTGACGGAGATGGCCGCCTCGCGCAACGCGCCGAAGAGCCGATCGGCCGTACCGGGCACACCGATCATGCCCGCGCCTTCCAGATTCACGAGCGCAATGCCGTCGATGCCGCTGATGCCTTTGACGAGGGCGTCCCGACGCTCAGGCGTCGCGGTGATCTGCGTGCCCGGGGCTTCCGGGCTGAACGTGCCGCGGATGCGGATCGAGATCCCGTGGGCCACAGCCGGCGCCATGGTCTGCGGATGAATGACCTGGGTGCCGAAGTAGGCGAGTTCCATGGCTTCGTGGTAGGAGATCTCATCGATGACGCTGGCTTCGGGCACGCGGCTCGGGTCGCCGGTCATCACGCCTTCGACGTCGGTCCAGATGTTGACGACGTCGGCCCCTAAGAGACCGCCGAATATCGAGGCGGAGTAATCGCTGCCGTTACGGCCCAGCGTCGTCTGCAGCCCTTCTCGATTCCGGGCGATAAAGCCCGTCACGACAACGACGCCCTGATAGTCGTCCGGAATCACGCGTTTGCGCTGCTTGCGGGTCGTCTCCCAGACGACGGTCGGGCCCATCTCCCCGGCCTCGACAACGAGAACGTCGCGTGCATCGACGCAGGCCACGGCGCCACTGCGTTGGCCGCCTTCCTCCAGCAGCGCGGCTAGTAATCGCGCCGACCAAAGCTCACCGAAGCCTGCAACCAGATCCCGGCTACGGTGGGAGGCGGCCTTCACCACGGACAGCGCCTTCAACACGCTGTCGATGTCCTCCAATTCGTCGGTAAACTGCCGAAATATCTCGTTGGCGCGATTCTCGGAGAGCAGTTCGCCGACCATGGCCTTATAGCGTGAGCGTAAGGCCTCGATGGAGGCCTCCACCGGTTGATCGTTGGACGCCTGGTCAATCAGGCCGAGTAGCAGATCCGTCACGCCGCCGATCGCCGAGACGACGACAGCGAGGTTGCCGTCCGGCTGGCTCACGACGATGTCTGCAACCCGCCTAAAACAGGCCGCATCCGCCAGGCTCGTCCCACCAAATTTATGCACCGTCCAGGTCATACAGATTCTCTTACCAGGGCTTGCGTCCGCGTCGCCAACGCGCCGACCGGTCAACCGTGTATCAGCGTACGCTCAGGGGTGAGCGGCGAGGATTTCACTGCGCATCGCCGCGATCGTGGCCGCATAGTCGGAGCTGCCGAAGACCGCAGAGCCTGCGACGAACGTATCGGCGCCGGCCTGGGCGATCTGGCCGATATTGTCCACCTTGACGCCGCCGTCGACCTCGAGACGCACATCCAGCCCGGAGTCATCGATCAGCCGCCGTGCCGTGGCAATCTTCCCCAATGTCGATTCGATGAAGTCCTGCCCGCCGAACCCAGGATTGACGGACATCAGCAACACCATATCGACCTTGTGGAGCACATGCTCGAGCCACGTCAGCGGCGTCGCCGGGTTGAACACCAGCCCGCTCTGGCAGCCGGCGTCCCGAATCAGCTGAAGTGACCGATACGTATGCTCGCTCGCCTCGGGGTGAAAGCTGATATAGGTCGCGCCCACTGCGGCGAAGTCGGAGATGATCCGGTCGACGGGTTTGACCATCAGATGGACGTCGACGGGCACCGTTACCCCGTAGCTGCGCAACGCCTCGCACACCATCGGGCCCATCGTCAGATTCGGGACATAGTGATTGTCCATCACATCGAAATGGATAAGATCCGCGCCCGCAGCAATGACGG
>JAZFPW010000305.1:0-2416 GCA_036444815.1 Gammaproteobacteria bacterium | reverse complement strand
CTCCGGGGGACTCCACGAGTCCATCCTGACCGGGCACGGCCCATGTGCCCATGAGTTCTATGTGTCTCTACTTGTCTAGATTCACGTGTGGGCATGATCCAGTTTCGTAGACGGTTTGGTTAAGCTGCCGAAGCCCTCATCCGTCGTTCAAACTCAGCCGGACTGATCTGGCCGAGGGTCGAGTGTCGTCGCTGCTGGTTGTAGAACACCTCAATGTAGTCGAACAGCGCCATCTTGGCGTCGCCGCAGCTCTCGAAGTGCTCCCCGAGTTCGTGCTTCACCGTGGAGAACCAGCTCTCCATGACGGCATTGTCATAGCAGTTGCCCCGACGGCTCATGCTGCCAGTCATCCGATGCGTCTTGATGATTCGCTGGTAATCCTCGCTCGCATACGGACTCCCCTGGTCGGAGTGATGTAAGAGCCCCGCACCGGGCGCGCGGCGTTTCAACGCCCGCTGGAGGGCCTGGATGACGAGATGCCGATCGTTGATGGCACTGACGGCCCAGCCGACCAGGAAGCGAGAATAGAGGTCAAGAATCGCGGCCAAGTAGAGCTTGCCACTGCTCCCAATGACGAACTCCGTCGTGTCGCCGACCCAGCGTTGATTCGGCGCGCTCGCCATGAACTCCTGGGCCAGCAGATTCGCGGCGACCGGCTGATCGTGATCGCTCATCGTCGTACACGTGAACCGCTTGCGCACACGGGCCTGCAGCCCCTCGGCCTGCATCAGCCGCACCACCCGCTTCCGGCTCACGGGCTCGCCTTGCTCGATGAGGTCCTCGTGCACCCGTGGGCTCCCGTAGCGGCAGCGACTCGCTTCGTGTGACGCGCGGATCAATACCCGGAGCTGCTGGTCCCGCCGCGCGTGGGCCGAGGGGGGGCGACGACGCCACGCGTAGAATCCACTCGGGGAGACCTCGAGGGTCCGGCACATCCCCCTGACGCTGAACTCGGCCTTCTCCGCCTGGATGAACGCGAACCTCACGCATTCTCCTTGACAAAGAAGGCCGCGGCTTTTTTTAGGATCTCCCGCTCCGTGCGCAGCGTGCGGACTTCCTTCCGCAGCCGCTGCAGTTCCTCGCGTTCTTCCGTCGTCAGGCCCGTCCGTCCCTTCGTCCGGTCCGCACGGGCGTGATCGACCCAATTGCGCAGCGCCGATTCTGTGAGGTCGAGGTCGCGGGACACGCGTCCCACCGTCTGGCCTTCATCCAATACGAGCCGGACCGCACCCGCCTTGAACTCGTCATCAAACTGCCGACGTGGTCGTCGGTTCTTGCTTGGTGGCACCATCGTGGACATCGTATCCGCCTTTCAGAACGTGTCCACGAAATCGGATCAAGCCCAGCGTCCGTCCGCCCCCGCGGGACGAAGCGCACAACCATGGGGGGCAGGTCAACCCTATCTGTTCGTGGCCGCGTTCTACCGGTTCGGCGACGTCGTCGCGCTCTTCGTCTCCCAAGTCAACCTATTCTTCTAGTGACCGGACCGTCTAGCCGGCCGCGGTCGTTAGTCTAGACCCCTACAGTAAGGGAGGAGCGGGGGATTCTCTTTGGCGTGACAATAGACCAATTCATTTAGGGCATCGTTCCAGTGACACATTCTATCGCTCGCCGCCGGCGGGATATGGCAGCTGTCTTACGCATTATTGTGACTGCGGTCGGCGATGAACCGATCATCCCTTGTCATTTCCACCCGTCCGACCCTCGATTTTCTGACCTACTCCAGACGACGTTCCATGAACTTGTACGTCAGAGCTACATCGAGACGACGGGCGAGAGACCTCCCGTCTACAGACTGACCCCAGAAGGATGGCTGGAAGGATTGAGGCAATTGGGAGAGCTCGAGGGTCAACGTATCCATGAGAGGGCGACCGCCATCGTAAATGCGTTGAAGGCTCGAATTAAGGGGAGACACAGCGAAGAGCATTTTGACGTTGAGGCTCTGGCGAATGAGATCGGGATACCGGTCGGGTGGGTTTGGAACGCCCTGGAGAGCAACCTTCTTGAGCGATTGTTTCCTGAGCGTGGTTTCGACGTGGTGTTGGACGGGCGGCTGATTCGGATTCCGAGGACCTTCGGCATGCCTCCGCTCGACGAGCGAGATGAAGATGCTCTCTGAATTCCCCCTCCTCACGATTTTCATGGACAACCTCCTCACTGGAAGGCATCGTCAGGTCCTCGGGCTCCCCGCTGCCGTCGGCGGGCACCGAGTACAGCTCCATTGCGCCGCCGCCAACGTTCCAGCCGAACAGAATTCGCCGACTGTCCGGTGACCTCTTACGAATTCGCTAGCCACCGGCCGGAGTCTGTCGGACATGGCGAGCACCCCGCCGGCTGGTCACGAACAAGCTACTCAACGAACAGCGGCACGACCGTGCCCAGATCGACGTCGATCAAAAAATAGTGGTTCGCCGAT
>JAZFPW010000304.1:0-3937 GCA_036444815.1 Gammaproteobacteria bacterium | reverse complement strand
GCCGTGTCGTCACGGCGACCGGGGCATCGATTCCGCTGGACGAACTCTATCCGGACCCGGCCCGCGGGGCCGATCGGGCGGCATAGCCCGCAGGCGGTCGCCGTGCTCAGTCTTCGAGCAGGAAGCTACGTAAGTGGTCGGAGCGCGAGGGATGACGCAGCTTGCGCAACGCTTTGGCTTCGATCTGTCGGATTCGCTCGCGGGTGACATCGAACTGCTTACCGACTTCCTCGAGGGTATGGTCAGTGTTCATATCGATCCCGAAACGCATCCGCAGCACTTTCGCCTCGCGAGGCGTCAGCCCGGCCAGGACCGCGTGCGTGGTCTCCTTGAGCCCCTCGGACGTCGCGGAGTCCACCGGAGAGGAGACTTCGGCGTCCTCGATAAAATCGCCGAGATGCGAGTCTTCGTCGTCGCCGATCGGTGTCTCCATAGAGATTGGTTCTTTGGCGATCTTAAGCACCTTCCTGACTTTGTCTTCGGGCATCTCCATGCGGTCGGCCAACTCGTCGGGAGTGGGTTCGCGCCCCATCTCCTGAAGCAACTGGCGGGAGATTCGATTGAGCTTATTGATCGTCTCGATCATGTGCACGGGGATCCGAATCGTCCGTGCCTGATCCGCGATAGAGCGCGTGATCGCCTGCCGGATCCACCAGGTCGCATAGGTCGAGAATTTATAGCCGCGCCGATACTCGAACTTGTCGACGGCTTTCATCAAACCGATGTTGCCCTCTTGTATCAGGTCGAGAAATTGTAGTCCGCGATTCGTGTACTTCTTGGCGATGGAGATCACGAGGCGCAGGTTGGCTTCCACCATCTCTTTCTTGGCGCGCCGCGCCTGGGCCTTGCCCATCGAGATTTCCCGATTGATGTCTTTGATCTCGGCGATTGAAAGGAACGTGCCGGTCTCCAGCCTATTGAGGCGTTTCTGACAGCGCAGAATATCGACCTTGAGCTTGGCAAGCTGGGACGAGTGCTTGCGCTTCGCACGAATATGTTTGTCGACCCAGTTCAGGTTGGTCTCGTTCGTCGGGAAGCTGGCGATAAAATCCTTGCGCGGCATCCTGGCTGAGCCAACACAGAATGCCAAGATCTGCCGTTCCTGGCCTCTGACGCTGTTAATGGTGTCTCTGAGTTGCGCCACCATGAGTTCGAATAGTTTCGGCGCGAGTTTGATCTCCATGAACTCAGCGGTCAGCAGTTTGAGATTCTTCTGTGTCGTAGCATGGCCGATTCCATGTTTCTCCAACCCGTCCATGAAACGTTTGTACAGACGGCGAATTTTTTTCATACGCCTGGTGACTTCCCGCGGATCAGGACCGGTGTCGACCGGATCATCGTCCGAGTCGTCATCCGCCGCCGGCTTGGCGTTCGGATCGGCGATTTGCGCGTTGGGATCGATGAAGTCCACGATCACGTCTTGCAGGCGCGTCTCGCCCTCGGTAACGAGGGTATAGGTATCCAGGAACAGCCCGATCGTCGGCGGAAACTGTACTAGCGCCACGCGCACCTGGTTCAGACCTTCCTCGATCCGCTTGGCGATGCGAATCTCGCCCTGTCGGGTCAGTAGCTCGACCGTGCCCATCTCGCGCATATACATTCGCACCGGGTCCGTCGTGCGGCCGAACTCGCTATCGACTGTAGCGAGCGCGGCAACGGCCTCGTCGCCCGCATCGTCGACGGTGGACACTGCGGCATCGGACAGGAGTAGCGACTCGGCATCAGGTGCCTTCTCATGCACCGTGATGCCCATGTCGTTGATCATATTGACGATTTCCTCGATCTGCTCCGGATCGACGATATCGCTGGGGAGGTGGTCGTTCACCTCGGCGTAGGTCAAATAGCCCTGCTCTTTGCCCTTGGCAATGAGGACCTTGAGCTGAGATTGACGCTCGTCTTCCGGAGGAGGCTCGAGCTTGGGCGGGGTTTTTGCGGGCCTATCCATCGATCCGGGACGTCCTTGCCGCTTGGACGGCGCAATGCAAACGATCTAGTTTATCTGAATTCAGGATCGCCCGCCAGCCCGCTGGGCGCCATAGGTGGCCAGGGGCGCGGTCCTTAGCCGGCCCTGGGCGTGGTCTGGGCCGCTGTCAGGCGAGCGCCGATCTCGGCCATTTCCGCTCGCTGCGTATCGCTAAGCGCATCGCCTCGGCGGGTCAGCGTGTGCAGCCGGTCCTTCAGCCCCCGCTCGACCAACCGAGCCACGTTATCCTTCAGAACCTGAGGCGCGGCGTCGTCATCATCGAGGAGCGGCTGGCCGACCAGGCGCTCCAGGAAACGGCCTTCAGGATCATGCCGGAACCGTTCCTCAAGTCCGGCCGCGTTAATCTGCGGTTGCTCCCGCACGACCTCAAGAAGACGTTGCAGAAGCTCGACGCCGGGCAGGTCCAGATAGTTCAGGTCTGCCACGTCCCCGAGCTCGAGCGCGGCGGCGGGGTGGTGCAATATCAGCGTGATGGCCTTCCTGACAAGCGCACTGCGCTTTTCCGTAGAGTCGGGCCGGCGCGTCAGGTTAGCGCCTTCGCTCGGTGTAGCGAGCAACGTGTCGAGACGTTCCGGCGCCAGGCCGACAAGCTCTGCGAGTCGCTCGAGCAGGAGTTCACGGTAGACGCCGACCGGCAGGCGCGTCAGCAGCGGTCGTACAAGGGCCGTCAGGCGGGAGCGCCCATCGGCACTCGCGAGGTCGACCTTGCTCTGGAGTTCTTCGAGCAGGAATACGGACAGCGGTTTCGCGGTCGCTACCAGTGCCCGGAACGACTCTGCCCCTCGCTCGCGGACCAGTGTGTCAGGATCCTGGCCTTCCGGCGGCAGCAGGAACTTCAGTTCGACGGTTCCTCCGGCATGCGGCAATGCGGTTTCGAGTGCTCGCCACGCGGCCGCACGCCCGGCACGATCACCATCGAAACAGAAGATGACCCGGTCGGTCAGCCGCGTCAGCCGGCGAATGTGTTCCGTCGTCGTCGCGGTTCCGAGCGTCGCGACCGCAGGTTCGATCCCATGCTGGGCGAGGCTCGCGACATCCAGATAGCCTTCCACGACGAGAATCTCGGCCGCTCGTCCCTGAAGCTGGCGGGCCTCGTACAGGCCGTACAGCGCCTGTCCCTTATGGAATACAGGCGTCTCGGGGGAGTTCAGATATTTGGGTTCACCGTCGCCCAGAACACGCCCGCCGAAGCCGAGAATCCGGCCGCGCGGATCGCGAATCGGAAACATGATGCGGTCTCTGAAGCGGTCGTACTGGCGGCCCTGCTCGTTACGGGTCACGAGTCCGGCCTCGCGAAGTTGCGAGATCCGCGCTTCGCTGGTCCCTAGCGCCTGCAGAATCGTATCCCACGCATCCGCCGCGTAGCCCATGGCGAAACGCCCGGCCGTTGTGCCGTCGATACCACGCCGCTTCAAGTAGTCGATCGCCGTTGCGTTCTGCCGCAGGGCGCTGCGGTAGATTTGGTCTGCTTCCGCGAGTATGCCGTAGAGCGCCTCGTCGCGGCCCGGGTGCCGATCTTCGCCGCTAGTGGGTACCTCAAGCCCGAGCATTTCCGCGAGCGCCTCGACGGCTTCAACGAAGCCGAGATTCTCATAGTTCATCAGGAAGCCGATCGCGGTCCCGTGAGCGCCACAGCCGAAACAGTGATAGAAGCCTTTCGTCGGGCTGACGGTAAACGATGGTGTCTTTTCGTCGTGGAACGGACAGACGGCTTTGTATTCCCGGCCCGCTTTCTTCAGTGTCACGCGGCCGCCGATGACCTCGACGATATCGGCGCGGGCGATCAGCCCATCGATAAACGGTTGTGGAATTCGCCCGTTACTGGAGTTTCCTGAGGCCACATTCGTTCCACGAGTTGCGTCAGAGCGTTTCTAGTGGTCCATCAATATAGCCTTGTTGGACCACTACCATAACAGTGGCACGAGGCGCTCTTTGAGCGTGGTGCTGGGCGGC
>JAZFPW010000303.1:0-3379 GCA_036444815.1 Gammaproteobacteria bacterium | reverse complement strand
TCGGTATCAATAGCGAGACATTCATTCCAGGCGACCAGATCCTCGTAGCGGTAGATCCAAGTCGCCATACTCGCTATCGCGAGAACACCTTATATTTACGTGCTGCAGAACATCAAAGAGAAGGCTTCGTATACATACACAATGTGAAGCAATTATTTCCAATTGATACATCGGAAGATAACTTGTCAAGGCATTTACACAGGATTAACTAGCGTACCGGTTCGTTTAGCCTTCAATGTCCGCTTATGGCTGCCGAAAGCAGACGTTCATAAACAGTTAATTGACAGTACCGTTAAGGAGGAGGTTCGATGAGAAGCTTGATCTATATAGGTGCTCTGCTTGCGCTCGCGGCCTGTGAGTCCGACGATGACACTGAGTTCGTCTTCGAGCGCATCAATCCCGAAACATTAAACCGACATCCGGCGTATTCCCAAGTGACGACGATCACCGGCGAGACCAAGTTTATATATGTCGCAGGACAGACGGACCGAGGATTGGACTACACACCTGGCAGCAACGCTTGCCAACACGACGATTGGCGGGGTCAGATAATCGGCGTGAACGAGAACGTTGAGAGAGGTCTGCAAGCTGCCGGCGCTACTTGGGACGATGTCGTCTTTATTCGTCGTTTCGTGCTGGACATGGCCGCCTATCGCGCGGTCTTGTTTGACCGGGACAACTCGATTCCTAGTGTGTGGGAGAACCGAGACCCGCCACCCAGTACGCTGATCGAGATCGGCGCCTTGTCCGAGCCGTGTCAGTTACTGGAAGTTGATGTCTTCGCGGCGGTGTCGGCTGACGAGTAACATGGGTTGGGTCAATTAACCGTTAACGAACGTCCGTTTTTGGCCGAGGCAGACGTTCGACGCTGGGTTGTGTACTGCTGCCAAGTTCTTTTTTTTTTGCGCAAGCGTTTGGAAGGGCCAAAGAAGGCGGAGATGGTGATGGTCGAAGTATCTATTAAAGCGTTCGGGGGCGGGGAGGCGTGGGCTAGTTATCGGTATCGCAGGGGCGTCATTGTTGCATTCAGTATCGCCGCGTTAATTTGTGCGATCTCTCCGCAAGCGACGGCGCAGATAATGAGGGCGGACCACCATCTACAGGCGCAGCCTGAAAACCTAAGCTGGGGTTGGATTCCGACTGACAAATCATCGGTGCTGACGATTCAATCGGGCGACACCGTGAGAATCGATACGATTTCTCATCATGGATCTACGCAGGACGAAGATCCGGTCGCTTTCCTCGGGAATCACGGCGTCCAGCCTGAGGAAATCCTCCAGGATGTGCGCGACTTCTGGGCCTCGAAACCCGGGCGGCTGCGGAACGGTCGAACCGGGGCCCATGTGCTGACCGGCCCGATCACAATCGCGGGAGCCGAGCCCGGTGACATGCTCGAAGTACAGATCCTCGAAGTCAGCACACGTGTGCCATACGGATTCAATAGTGCTAATGCTCGAAGCGGCGTGCTGAGTGATAGTTATCCGGGCTGGAGAGACGGGGACTCGGGAGCGGATATTCCGGGCAACGCGCGAACGTTAGTTCGCACGGCGATTAGCGATGGCCGCGAGTTCGCGCTAATCGGCGACAGTGTACGGATACCCATTGCGCCATTCATGGGAATCATGGCGGTCGCGCCGCAAGCACCGACCATCGGGCAGCCGGGAGTGACAGTAGCCGGCGTACAGAGTTCGAGGCCGCCCGGCGTGTATGGTGGGAACCTCGATATAAAGCTGCTTACGGCGGGGGCGACACTCTATCTGCCGGTCTTCAAAGAGGGCGCACTTTTCTATACGGGTGACCCGCACGGCGTTCAGGGCGACGGCGAGGTCAGCGGAACCGCGCTGGAACAGTCTCTAACAGGAGTATTTCGCTTCGTGCTGCACAAGGCCGAGGCCCCCGCCGCGCCACGCGCCGAAACCGCCACACACTATCTTGCCGTGGGTATCGACATCGATCTCGATCGTGCGTTACGCAAAGCAGTAATTGAGGTCGTCGACTTTCTCGTGGAAGAGAAGGCGCTCACGCCGCGCGAAGCCTTCACGCTCGCGAGTCTCGCCGTAGACTTTACGATCGCGGAGGCAGTCAACGAGACTCAGGTCGTTGCGGCGTCGATCCCGAAGGCGCTCTTCGTAGAATAGCGACAGAGGTAAGAGCTGTTAACCGATGTCCGCTTCTGGCGGATGCAGCCATTACTAAGCGTCTGGACGTGACGTCAAGAGGAAAATGAGACAGATCGGGATCGTTACGGTAGTTGTGTCGCTCCTCGCGGGCGCCGCGCATGCGCAGGTGGACGCCGTTTTCATCGCATCCTCCTCGAGAAGCGAGTACGACGCGAACGTGTATCGTGCGATCTGGGATGAGTACGGGGAGCGCATCGTAGCTGCCCTCCAGACCTGGACTTGTATACCGTTTGCCGAATCCAGTGTGTCGGCCGTTGTGACTGAGGCGGTTAGCAATTCCGGTGGGCCCGAGCATCCGATGCGCCTGCGAGCCAGCTACATCCGCAAGGTCAAGCAATCCACACTGCTCCACGAGCTCGGCCATCGCCACCTGTGGCAGCTGGTCGAGCGGCTGGACGACGTCGATGGGCACATGACCCTCTATTTGGTCCTCGACCGCGTGTGGGCGGACGTATGGGGCGAGGAGTTTGCTGAGGACCGGGTGCGGGACGAGTCCGGCTGGCACGAAAAATATGCGGGCGCGTGGGCCTGGGCGCGTTCCCTCAGACCGGAAGAACGGGCGCAGCTGTGGAACCAGCTCCTGATCATGAACGGCTTCAATAGCTGCAACAGTCTGTTTGATCGTACGGAGCGAAGCTGAGGTGGCCTGAATAACCGCTTCTGGCGATGGCCGTAAGCGTAGATTCGGGACCTATGAATAACAAGCCACCACTGATGCTATCCAGTCTCGTTGTCGATTTTTCTGAGGATGCTGAACGGATCGCGACGGAGGGAGAACAGAAATCGATAGCCGTCAGCCGTCGCAGTATAATCGTTCACTTCGACGAATACCGAGAAGAGGAATCGGCTCCGTACTCGCGCAGGGAGACAATCATGCTGTGTGGAACTAGGCGATTCGCGAGACTTGCGATCATCACTGCGGCGCTTGTTGCTGTGTCGCCGATATACGCACATCACAGCGATGCCGGGATAGACATGGAGTCGGTTGTGGCCTTCGAGGGCACTGTGACCGAGTTCGCCTGGCGAAATCCCCACGTTTACGTGGTGGTACGAACAACCGGCGAGGGAGGCGAGACCTTTGACTGGGAGCTGCAGATGGGGCCCACCAATGTCATTTCCCGTCGTGGCTGGAGACGAGACACGCTGCAGCCCGGAGACCTCGTCACGGTGCGCGCGCATGCTGCCGTCAGCGGGCGCTC
>JAZFPW010000302.1:0-2584 GCA_036444815.1 Gammaproteobacteria bacterium | reverse complement strand
GTTACCGGTTACCACTCACACGCTTCGCGCAAAGGCTCGATCGCCTCTCCGAGTTCGGTCGTGTCGAACACTGCGGTCACTGCGGATTTCACGTAGGGAGTGATTTCGAATTCGACGCGACCGGCCGCGATCACGTCTTCGATGAAATCTTCCGCGCGCCGGGGATAGAAAGTCGTTCGACCGTCCGTGGACAGGTTCCACTGCCTCCTCCCGATATCGTTATCCCCGACACGAGTTTGGACGTACGCCCAGCTGCCCAGGTAGTCCTGCCAGCGGATATACAGCTCCGTCTTATTGCTCCGGCAGCGCATCACCATCGAGATAACGGCGCCTTCGCTCGAAGTACCCGAGATTGCGTTGGATGTGACCGTCACGTTGGACGAATCGCCAGCGGCTGTCGGTTCTGCCGAAACCGTCAACACGCCGGGCTCGAGCACGACTAGCGCGGTCACTTCGATGCCGAGAGAGATCGCTTGCTCGTCGTAACACGCCAGGCGCTCCGAATCGCCCATCATGGCCGCGCACCGCGCCAGGCTTTGCTCAGACTGGGCACAGACCGTGAAAGGAACTAGCGCGAGGACACCGACTCGCCAGGTCTGTGTGATTTGCATGGCATCATATTCCGCGTGATCGCAGCGACGAAGTCTAGCAGAACCGCATCTTGAATCGGCCGGACTTCAGTGGCGAGTGGACCGGCAGGCTATTCACTGTGCCGGTTCGGCAAAAGACGGGTAGAGGTCGTGCCCGTGTAGATCGTCCGGCGCGGCAATGCCGAGGATGTTAGCCAGCGTCGGCGCGATATCGGCCGTGCTAACACGGCCGGTGTGGCGGCCCGCCGCGACGCCGGCCCCGAAGAATATGATCGGCACATGGGTGTCGTAGCGATACGGAGAGCCGTGATCCGTGCCCGTGGCTGCGTCTCTAAGTAGCTGGTACTCGCGCAGTTTTACCGTGACGTCCGGCGCCCGGTCCGGATGGAAGCTGCGGCCGAAACTGTCCGCCCAACCCTGATCGTCGACATCGCCTCGAAGCTGATCGTTGTAGGTATAGGCCGCGGCGACCAGCGGATGCTCCGACAGACGGGCCGCGACCGCACGTTGCAATGCGTCCATGTCCGCGGCCGAAGGCGCCGTCCCTCGAAACCTGAAGACCGGCCCCGATCGATACTCGAGCACGGGACTCGCGGACAAGTCGCCGCGAGCCTGAGCGTCTTCGAAGACCGGGGTGATGAACCGCAGTAACTCGTTCGGCTGGATCCGAGCCGCATCGAGACCCAGATCCGCGAGGCGTTCCGGGATGGGCAGTACGCCATGATCGGCGCTGACCGCCACGATGTAGTCGTCCGCACCGACGTGCTCGTCCAGATACGCGATGAAGTCGCCGAGATAGTCGTCGAGACGCAAAAATTGGTCGTGAATCTCGTGGGAATAGGGACCGAACCGATGGCCGATGTAGTCCGCCGCCGAGAGGCCGATGAACAGCAGATCCGGCACATCGTCACGGCCGAGTTGTTCGTGCTCGACCAGGCCCTTAGCGAACTCCAGCGTGACGAGGTCGGCGTACGGCGAGCTGCGGAAGCTCGCATAGTACCGTCGGCCCGGGGGCTCTCCCGGCGTGCCCAGCGCATGGGGGAACAGCGAATACTGGCTCGAGTCCCGGCCGGCCAGCTCGGGCCAAGGCGAGTCGTCGTAGACCGCCTCGGGCGACAGCTTCGTCCACTGAGTGCCGTGGTATCGATCCACGAATCCCGCCGCGTTGAACGCGGTTACCCAGTCGGGCAACGCGGGCAGATAGTAGTCGGAAGTCACGAAGCGGCCCGTCTGCAGGTCGTACCAATAGACGACGTCCGGGCGCTTGCCCGCCAACGGAATCGCGGCCCGGTCTTTGAGCGAGACGCTGGCGACCTTGCTGCCTGGCGATTGGGCTTTGAGCCAGTCGCCCAACCCCTGACGCAGCAGTCGAGAAGGCGAGCTACCGGTCCTGCCTTCCACGCCCACGAGCGCCGTTGCCGGATCGGCGACCGCGCCGACCGGTTGCTGCGCAACCCGATCCCAGAAGTCGTTGGCCACGATCCCGTGGCGCGAAGGGAAGACTCCGGTAGCGATCGTCGCATGGCCGGCTGCCGTCCACGTGAGGGCGAAGTCCTGATGCCCGTCGGTAAACACGGCGCCCTCGTCACGGAGTCTGCGTAGGCCGCCGACGTAGTGCTCCGCGAATAGATCGACGTAGTCCGCACGCATCTGGTCGACGGCGACTACGACTACCAGCCGCGGTGGCTCGGCCCAGGCGCCGCAGGACACCAGCAACGAGGCTAGGCCGCCGATGCATAGCATCGACCGAACCGGGCGCCTCTCGATCAACATCAGGCCATCCTTTATACCAGTCGACTCAGATCAGCCCGTGGCACGCATTTACGCCCGGCCGATCCGTAGCCGACGTCCGAGTCGGCGTTACTTGGTCGTGTAGGTCTCGCTGTACTGATTCCGACCGTTGCTGATCGTGAAGCTACTGCCGTCGGGCTGCACTTCTGCCTTGATCCAATAGCCGCGATCGTTCTCCTCGGTGAGGTTGGCCGTCATCGGCG
>JAZFPW010000301.1:0-2256 GCA_036444815.1 Gammaproteobacteria bacterium | reverse complement strand
GTCGCTCGGTCGTGCGCGCCGAGAGATTTCTCGTGCTGTCGGCGCTGGTCAGCGTCCTGCTCGGCGGCGTGGCCGTGGCGATGGCGAGCCGTCGTTTCCTGGCGCGCCACCTCGATACCGTTGCGCTGATGAAGTGTGTCGGCGCACGACACCGCGACGTCGTGCGGTTGATGCTTACGCAGCTTCTGCTACTCGCGCTGGCAGCAGGGGTGGTCGGCAGCCTGCTCGGCTATCTGACGCAGTATGGGTTAAGTCTGATAGTCGGCGATCTCGTCGAAGCACAGCTGCCCTCGCCGACATGGCGCGGCGTGGTGATCGGACCTATCACGGCGCTGACGGTAGCGATCGGTTTCGCGCTGCCGCCACTGATGCAACTGCGTAGCGTGCCGCCTGCCCGCGTCTTACGCCGCGATCTTGAGCCGCCACCACTCGGTTATTCCGCCGTGTATGGAGTCGCAGCCGCCGCGGTAACGGCCATGCTGTACTGGCTATTCCGAGATTTCGAGCTGATCGCGTACGTACTGGGTGGCTCCGTGGTGACGTTCGCGGTGCTCTACGGAGCGGGGCGGTTGCTCGTGATCGGCCTGCAACATTTTCGTGGCCGCGTAGGCGTCGCATGGCGTTACGGAATCGCCAACGTCGCGCGGCGCGGCCGCGAGAGCAGTGTACAAGTCGTCGCATTTGGAATCGGCTTGATGGTCCTGCTGCTGTTGACGATAGTTCGGACGGAGTTGATGAGTGCCTGGCAGGCGGAGTTGCCGGTCGACGCGCCTAATCATTTCGTGATCAACATTCAAGCGGCCGAACGGGCGGCCGTGTCCGAGATTCTGGCCCGCCATGGGATCTCGTCACCGCGTTATACGCCGCTGGTGCGTGCCCGTATCAGCCACGTCAACGGAGTTCCGATAAACGAGTACGAGGCGAAGGACGAGAGGGCGGCCGATGAGCTGCGAGATGATCTGAATCTCACCTGGGCCGCGACCATAAATCCGAACAATGAGTTGGTCGAGGGCCAGTGGTGGCAGGAAGACAATACGTCGCCACAAGTCTCGATCGACGAACGGATCCTGGCGGAGATCGGATTGGGGCTCGGTGATCAGCTGACCTATGCGATCGCGGGTGAGAGCGTCACGGTGACGATCACCAGCGCCCGGCGCATCAACTGGGATACCTTCAGCCCGAATTTCTTCATGGTCGTCAGCCCGGCTGCGCTGGAGAACATGCCGCAGAGCTTCGTCACGAGCTTCTATGTCGAAGCGCACCAGCGGGCTGCGACCCTGGATCTATCTCAGGCTCTAGCGAACGTGTCGGTCATCGATATCGGTGCCGTGCTCGACCAGGTCAGACGCGCGATGGCCCGTGCGGCGCTGGCCGTGCAATACGTCTTCATGTTTACGTTCGCAGCAGGAATTACCGTTCTGCTGGCGGCTATTCAGGCGACCCGGGACGAACGGCTCTATGAGAGCGCGGTTCTACGGACGCTCGGCGCCAGGCGAGGCGTCATATTGCAAGGCGTTGCGGCGGAATTCACGGCGCTCGGCCTGCTGGCCGGCACGCTGGGCGCGTTCGGTGCCGGACTCATCGGCTATTTCGTGGCCGCGGAGCTATTCGAGCTCGATTACCTCCCGGGGCCCACGTTGTGGCTGGCTGGTCTGGTCGTGGGCGGCGTCGTCGTTGGAATCAGCGGCACGCTGGCGGCTCGCTCCGTCGTCAATGAGCCACCCGTATCGACACTGCGTAGAATCTGAGAAGCCGGCTGAGTCTTTCTCAGTGCCAGTGGTTGTGCTCGGGCGACCAGACCCTCCCCGTAGGCGCGCCCGGATCGAAGTCGTCGATCTGCGTCAAGATCAGGATCAGTCCGCCGATCAAACAGACGGCGACGGCCGCGATGGCCAGGCGCATCGACACCGCCATCCTGGCGGCCTTGTTTACGCAACAGTGTTTGTATTTCTTGCCGCTGCCGCAAGGGCAGGGCGCGTTACGTCCTATGGCTGACATGGGTCATGAAGCTCCCGAGTCCGGTGGTTATCGACACACCTCAGTGCCCTATGGTTCAACTTCTGGGCGCCATCCGCAAGCCTAAATTTAGCGCAGCGCGGCGGTCGCTCTCAGTCCCCCCGAGCCAGACCTTCGGATCCAGATCTTCCGACCGATCGTTCCTACCCAGCCCTCCGACCCAGACGTTCAGATTGACGCCGATGCCATCTTCATATAAGACTGTACGTAAACATATAACTGTGTATGATTACCGAATGG
>JAZFPW010000300.1:0-3803 GCA_036444815.1 Gammaproteobacteria bacterium | reverse complement strand
CCAGCCAACGATCTCCTTGCGTCCGGACGTATAACCTCCCGAGGCTCCACCGAGTGCTTTGCCGAGTGTGCCGGTAATGATATCGATGCGGCCCATTACGTCGCGGTATTCGTGCGTTCCCCTGCCGTTGTCTCCAAGAAAACCGGCGGCATGTGCATCATCGATCATCGTTAATGCACCGTAACGGTCAGCCAGGCCACATATCGAACTAAGATCCGCGATCGTCCCATCCATCGAAAAGACACCGTCGGTCGAAATCAGCTTGGTATGGCAATCGCCAGCGGCTTTGAGCTGAGCCTCCAGGTCATTCATATCGTTGTTCTGATATCGAAACCGCTTTGCTTTGCAAAGGCGAATGCCGTCGATGATGCTGGCGTGGTTTAGCGCATCGCTGATAACGGCATCTTTATCATTCAGCAATGTCTCGAAGAGACCTCCGTTCGCGTCAAAACAGGAGGGATAGAGGATCGTGTCCTCGGTACCCAGAAATTGGCTGATGCGTTCTTCAAGCTGTTTGTGAATGGTGTTAGTTCCACAAATAAACCGGACCGAGGCCATGCCATAGCCGTACTCGTCGAGCGCCGCGTGCGCAGCTTCGATGATTTTAGGATGATTGGCGAGTCCTAAGTAGTTATTTGCACAAAGGTTTATGACTTCCGTCGTGCCGCCGTTATTCAGGACAGTAATCGCCGCCTGTTGCGGCCCGGCAATCAGCCGTTCCTGCTTATACAGCCCCTGACTCTTCAGCGCCTTGATCTGATCTGCCAGAGAATCTAGAAAATTTCCGGGCACGAAACCGCCCTTCGAAAATAAAGGCCGCGAAGTATATCAGGAACAGATTGGCACGGCCGCAAATGGCCGGCGGGTTCGGCGGCTGCTGTCGATTCGGGTAAAAAGCGGAGAAAAAGGGGCGTTGAATGTTGCCAAGCGATGCAAAGTATTTACCCGCGCAACATCATTAGGCGACGTCGCGCGTGACACTAGTACACAACCAACAGAATCGGCTGCTTTATCTGTGCATCGTTGGATGAACGCGCAAGCGAAGTGACCCAAATCGTACCTATGCCTGCCGTGGCTCCGAAGATTCTATCGCCATACACTCGCCAACGATCGAAGTTCAATAGACCTGGCGGTCCTTCTAGGCCCAGGGTTAACGGGACATGTTCTTGAAATTCCCCATCGGGGCTAAACGCTGTAACTCGAAGCTGGCTTAGCGCATAAGCCTCCCCGACCGCTATACGAATTTCCGTCGGATAGACCTCAAGCCAGTCCACGAGTACACCGCTCTCCACGAATTCGGTGAGAGAAGGTGCTGTATGTTGTCTGGAGCCTACGTCCAGGCGTTCTTGTCCTTCGCGCAGCGAGAACGCCTCTCCGAATGAGGAGTAGTAACCAGCCTGAGCCATCGCCAAACCGGTGAGCCCAACCAAGATGATAAATAAGGCCCTGCACATCTGAGAGGTAGACACCGGTTTGCTGGGTAGGTTCACATGGGAGTCCCTTGAACCTAATCGCCGGCTGAAGATAGCATGTGGGAAGAATGAAATACGCCTATTTTCTTCTGCTTGGGATGCTCTCGATTGTGGGATGCAGCGACTCGACTGCTAATCTACATCGCGCAGCATATGACGGGGATCTATCTACGGTAGTCGATCTCATAGAACGCGGTGCCGACGTCAACGCGAGAGACGAGTCCGGCAGCGCGCCACTCCACTACGCTGCAAATCAGCATCATTCGGAGATAATTATTTACCTACTAGAGAATAGCGCTCGTGTTAACGCCCAGCAGGACTCTGGTATGACTGCGTTGCAGTACGCAGTGTGGGCGAAGGGCCCAGAGATTGCTCGGATATTGCTCGAACATGGGGCTGATCCGAATATTCGAGCGAGCAACGGCCTAACTGCGCTCAATGGAGCTGTGACGGCTAACCGCGCTGAGACAATTAGGCTACTGAGCCGATACGACGCCGAACTAGGCAGCCGCGTAGAGCTATCCCGTTAGTTTTATCTGTAGGAGTTAATCGGTGGGCCGTAGCGTTTTCGAAACCCCGCCTGGTGCGGGGTTTTTTGTGGAACTGATACAAGTGTGACGCTCGACACTATGAGGCAGGAGAAATATTGATAGTTTCGCCGTGTAGAGGACGGATGCTTGGTGTATAGACTCATCTGTGATAGCTCAGATCTGACCTTACACACAGCGTTAGACCGTAGTTATTCTGTTGTCAGTTTACTTGGAGATTAGAGCGATATGGCACGACTAGCTGATAAGAACGTCACGCATGCCGCTGTGGTAATGATGACAGCCGCCGGATTTCTCGGAGGTTGCTCCACGACTTCGCAAATGGTGGTTCCAACAGATGTTAGTGGCGTGTCGGATGTAATCGCTGCCACTGACCGGAGCATGTGGTCCGGGGCACTGGCGGATGAGACCTTTACGCTTGGTCCATACAGGGTGACTGATGTGGATCGGGATTGGGATAGTTCGAGGTCGACCTCGGTCTCGGTCTCGAAATTTGGTTTCTCGTGGGGCAACACCGAAGGCGGCTACGCCTACCAGTTCGACACGCCTGACGGTCGGATGAACGGCCAGTGTCTCACCGAGGCCAAGGACACCGGCTTTTCAGTGCGCAGTGTTGACTTTCAAACCAGAGTGGCCAAGCTCAGCTGCATCTGCAACGATAGCGGAACCGAAGTTGCACGGGTCATGTTGCAGGCAGACATTACCGCGGGCTACAGCGGCACGCTTACCGCCAACGGTCAACAGTACCGGATCGAGTCTATCAACGAGCGGGAAGAGGGGCTTAACAGCGGTGATCCCACCGGTTACCGCGTCGATGGCGATCAACCCACAGGCGCCGTCGAGGTGCTGAACCCCGGTCGCATCTGGTTGGCTCTAGACCTCGAGAGATCACAGCGAGCCAGACTTGCCTGCACCTTTGCCGGGCTCATGTTATATCTACCTCCCATAGACTAGAGCGCATCAGCCACTGAGGTATTCTCGGAATCAAACCGAGCGACTGGAAGTAGCCGAAAGCCTGCTTCTACCTACCGCAGGGCACCTCGGTCAACAGGCGAGCGGCGCCTATCGGTTGCCCGCGACGAGCATCCCCCCGGAAATCACGATCTCGACGCGACGGTTACGGGCCCGGCCGGCGGCCGTCGTGTTGTTGGCGATTGGCCGCGACGATCCGTAGCCCTCCACGCCGACGCTCTTGGCCGCTACGCCGAGCCTGGTAAGATAATCGCGGACACTGATAGCACGCCGCAACGAGAGCTCGTTGTTCGTCGCGTAGGATCCGACGTCGTCCGTGTGCCCTTCGATCCTGAAGCGCAGATCCGGATACACGGCCACTATCCCTGAGAATCTCGCAAGGCTCTCGCGCGCGGGCCCATTCAGATTGGCCGTGCCCGTGGCGAACTGCAAGCCGCCGATCTCCGACACTAGGCCGCGATCAGTGTCGCGTGTCGGCAGCACGGCGCTGAGTCGGTTCAATAGCTCGGCGCGCCTCCGGGCCAACGCCCTCGCCTCCGATTCCTCGACCGCGGCCCGCGCAGCCAATTCAGCTGCCGCCTGGGCTACGAGCGCCGTCTCCGCCGCGGTTGCCGCCGCACGCTCGCGTTCCGCCGCCGCGGCAGCCTCGACCGCAGCTTCGCGCTCCGCCCGCACGTCGGCGTCGACCCGAGCGACTAGCGCAGCGCGGCGTGCATCCTCACCCGCGACCACGGCCTCCCGCGCGATCCCCGCAGCGCTCCTGCGATCCCTGCTTCTATTTGAGCCCCAAGCTGTCCGCGCCGCGTCAAGT
>JAZFPW010000299.1:0-2271 GCA_036444815.1 Gammaproteobacteria bacterium | reverse complement strand
GTTTCCTGAGGCCACATTCGTTCCACGAGTTGCGTCAGAGCGTTTCTAGTGGTCCATCAATATAGCCTTGTTGGACCACTACCATAACAGTGGCACGAGGCGCTCTTTGAGCGTGGTGCTGGGCGGCATAGCATGCTGCCCGGGACGCTTAGTACATGCGTGTGCGCCGCATTACCAGTCGCGCCTGCCGTTTCATGTGTCGTTTGACGGCGGCGGCTCTTTTGCGTTTTCGCTCCTGGGTAGGCTTCTCGTAATACTCGCGCCGACGCAGCTCGGTGAGCACACCCGCCTTCTCGCAGGCGCGCTTGAAGCGCCGCAGGGCGGCATCGAAGTGCTCACTTTCTCTTACACGAACGCCTGGCATCTAATATTCCGGGGGGTCAGAAAAATAGGCCGGCTGACGCCGGCGCTGAATCGATCGATGATATCCCTTAGGATGGGCTCGTGTAAAGATTCCGCGAGGGTGGCAGCGTTGAAGGTACTGGGGATAGAGACCAGCTGCGACGAGACCGGCATCGCCATCTACGACCCCGCCGAGGGCCTGGTTGGCGAGGCTCTTTTCAGCCAGAGTGCTACCCATGCTCGCTTCGGTGGTGTCGTACCCGAGCTCGCTTCTCGCGATCATATTGCCAGATCGGCGCCGATGTTGTGTCAGGTTGTCGCCGATGCAGGATTGACGCTCCAGGACCTCGATGCGATCGCGTATACGGCCGGTCCCGGACTCGTCGGCGCGCTGATGGTGGGCGGTTCTCTCGCGGCATCGCTGGCGTTCGGGCTGGGGATTCCGGCGATACCGATCCACCACCTCGAGGCGCACTTGCTGGTGGCCAGGCTGGAGGAAGATCCGCCGGATTTCCCGTTCCTCGCGCTGCTCGTGTCCGGCGGTCATACACTCCTCGTGCACGTGCAAGGCCTCGGTGCCTATCGCACGGTCGGCAATACATTGGATGACGCCGCCGGTGAAGCCTTCGACAAAGTCGCGCGGCTGTTGTCGTTGCCTTATCCCGGTGGACCGGCGCTCGAGGAACTCGCCGCAGCAGGCGATCCTCAAGCGTTCGATTTCCCGCGCCCGATGAAAAATCGCGGGCTGGACTTTAGTTTCAGCGGTCTGAAGACGGCGGTTCGCCTGAAGCTTGAGAGCGAATCGGCTAGAGCCGCCGCGAACGTGGTAAATGGATCGCTGCGCGCCAATATCGCGGCATCCTTCCAGGCGGCCGTGGTCGATACGCTCGTACACAAATCTGTGCAGGCGCTGGCGACAACCGGCCTCGACCGGCTCGTGGTCGCCGGCGGCGTCGGCGCTAACGAAGAACTGCGACAACGTCTACGAGCTGCGGGCGAACAGCAGGGCTTTCGCGTCTACTACCCGAGGCCGGCGTTTTGCACCGACAACGGCGCGATGATTGCCTACGCGGGTTGGTGCCGTCACGGTACTGCCGAACCGGGAGCGCCACGCATCCTCGCAAGACCCCGATGGCCGCTGGATGAACTCGCTGTGAGCCGTTAACGATCGATATGGACAAAATTTTCCTTCGGCGGCTCGAGATCGATGCAACGATCGGCATCTGGGAGTGGGAGCGACGGGTCAAGCAGACTGTCAGTATCGATCTGGAATTGGCGACCGACGCCAAGAGCGCTTCGCTCACCGATTCCGTGGACGATACTCTGAATTACAAAGACCTCGCGAAGAGACTCGTCGACTTCGTCGGCGCGTCGGAGTTCCAGCTGATCGAGTCGCTGGCGGATGCCGCCGCCGCTATCGTGATCCGGGAATTCGGCGTCCCCTGGGTGAAGTTGTCGGTAGGCAAACCCGGGGCGATCACCGGGTCCGAGGTCGTGGGTGTCACGATCGAGCGCACTGCGGACGACTACGGTGGCTGATGCGTATGTCGGGCTCGGTAGCAATATCGATGCGGAGCGGCACCTCGCGGATGCCGTCGAGGCGCTTGAGGATCGCGTCGGCGCCGTCGAGCTGTCGAGCACGTATCGGAACCCGGCCGTCGGCTTCGATGGCGATGATTTTCTGAATCTCGTCCTGCGGTTCCATAGTGAGGCCGGGCCACGGGCACTCAAGGAAATCTTGAGCGGGATTGAGCGGCGAGCGGGCCGTGCGCGAGCGGGCTCGGGCCCAGGCCCGAGGACCCTCGATCTCGACCTGCTGTTGTACGGCTCGCTGATCGAGGCCCCACTGAGGTTGCCGCATGCGGGCGTGCTGAAATACTCGTTCGTGCTTTGTCCGCTGGCGGAACTTGCGCCGAGCCTGGTCCATCC
>JAZFPW010000298.1:0-3699 GCA_036444815.1 Gammaproteobacteria bacterium | reverse complement strand
ACGGTACTACGACGCGCGTTCAGCGACTCGGCCGACCCGAAGCGAATCGCCGCGGATTGGTGCGACCGTTGGTCGAGTGCTCTGGACCGTTGCCTTGAATCTCGCGACCACCGGCCCGCGGAGCGATTCTTTGACATCGCCTATGCGGATCTCGTGGCGTCGCCGTTGGCAACGATGGAACGACTCTACGATTTTCTCGGCTGGCGGCTATCGAGCGAGGCGCGCGAGTCGATGGAGAACTTCCTGAGCGAGAATCCGAGAAACAAGTATGGGGCTCATCACTACGCGCTGGCGGACTTCGGCCTGGATCGAGCGGTCGCGACGCAGCGTTTCGCACGCTACTGCGAGCGGTTCGAGATCCCGGTCGACTCGCAATAGCGAGTCTCTGTGAAAGTCTCCGGATCGGTAACGGACCGGTGCTCGTCCGGCCGATCCTCAGCTTCATTCAATACCCGGATTCCGATGTTTCGGTGTCAGGTGTATTATTCGTTGACTATTACTGCGATAAGCGTAGCGATTCGGGGAGAGACATGAACAGGATTGCGGCCGACGACAACACGACGAGACTATTCATACCCGCTCTCGGGCCGATCTATGATCGGTTATCAGCATGGACCGGACTCTCGCTCAGGATCGTGACGGGCGGAATCATGATTCCTCACGGTTATGAGCACTTCTTCGGCAGACAGACGCTCCCCGAATGGTTTACCGGGATCGAACCACAAGCGGCCCCCCACTTTGGCGCCGGCCTGGATCCATTCACCGGATTTCTGGCATCTCAGGGCTATGAGCCTGCCTATTTCTGGGCGGTCATGATTACACTCGTTCAATTCCTAGGTGGCATCCTTCTCATGATCGGGCTGCTCACACGCTTGACGGCAGCGGCATTCACGATTTTCCTGTTCGTGTCGATTTTTCAGGTCGCCGCAGAATTCGGCTATTGGGGAAACGCCGGTGGCTTGGAGTTTCCCCTTCTATGGTGTATCGCTTCATTCATCTTCGTGGTTCGGGGCGGCGGTCGTCTCTCTGTTGACCACGTGATCGGCAAGGAACTGTGAGGTCGACCGGAGACGATCATGATCCCCACTAACGCAAAGCGGACGGCAGCGCTGCTGCTCATCTGTTTGATGACGCCACTGACCAGCGTCGCCCAACGAGATGAACTCGCGATCAATCATGTGGTCATCAACGATCGGCTGCATACGTCGGGGCAGCCCGAGCGTGCTCAGCTAAGCAGCCTCGCGGACCGAGGCTTCGAGATGGTCATCAATCTCGCGCCACCGACGACCCAAGGGGCTATCGCGACCGAGGGTCAGCTCGTAGCCGAGAATGGCATCGCCTATGTCAACATTCCGGTCGACTGGCGCAATCCGACCTACGCCGACTTTGCGCTCTTCAGCGGCGTGCTGAATCAGTCCGGCGATCGACAGGTCCTGGTTCACTGTCAGGTCAACAAGCGTGCTTCGATGTTCACGTTCCTCTATCAGGTCGTCCACGAGCAAGTCCCCGTCGATGAAGCGTTCGAGTTCGTCAAGCAGGTCTGGGTGCCGGAAGATCAATGGGTCACGTTCGGCAAGAGCGTGCTCGACAGGCACGACGTGGCCTCTGATATCTTGTAGCCGGCGGACAGACCGGCGAGCAGCGTTGACTACTCCTGCGGCGTCCGCGCACCGCTGAGTGTCGGGCTGCGTGTCGTATCGATCGCCAACCAGAGCACCGCAGCACCGGCTACGGCCAGCGCCGGAACCATAGCGAGCTGCACCGTCGTCCATCCATAGGTGTGCAGCAGTGCGCCGGAGCAGAAGGACGCGACCGTCACCAGGCCGAAGACCAGAAAGTCGTTGAGGCCCTGGACCTTCGCCTGTTCCTCTGAGGTGTGGGTCGTGCCGAGCAAACTTGTCGCACCGATGAAACCGAAATTCCAGCCCAGACCGAGAGCGATCAGCGCCAGATAAAAATTCTCGAGCCCCACGCCGCCCACGGCAATCGCGCCGGCGACGCCGAGCAGAACGAGCCCCAGAGTAATCACGCGCAGGTGGCCGAAGCGCGAGATTACCGAACCCGTGAAAAAGCTCGGCCCGAACATCGCGACGAGATGCCAGCGAACCACGTCGGCGGCATGCCCGGTAGAGAACCCGTGCCCGTCCATGGCGAGAGACGTCGCCGTCATGACGAGCACCATGAGCGCGTACGAGACCATGGCGCAAATAACCGCCACGAGGGTCTTCGGCTGGCTAAAGATCACGGCGAGCGCGCGCCCTGAGGGCGCTCCGGTCGCCCGTCGTGGTGGCGTCGGGATATCGAGAAACAACATGCCGAGTCCACCCACGAGATTGATACCTATGACGGCCGCATAGGCGCCGGCGAACGGTATCGGGGAAAAATAGCCGGATGTCGCGCGAATGACTTCGGGGGCGATCAACGCCGCCAGCAGACCCCCTGCGAGAACCCAGGAGATGGCCTTCGGTCTGAAGGCCTCAGACGCGGTGTCGGCCGCAGCGAAACGGAAGAAGCCATGGGTCGATTGATAGATCCCCGTGAAGGCCCCGCCCAGCAACAGCAGTTCGAACCGGCCCAGCAACAGGGCCAGAGCACTTAGCATACCGCCCAACACACCGGCGGCTGCCCCGGCCAGGAAGCCGAGCCGCCGTCCGAAGCGCCCCATAAATAACGACGCCGGCGCGGCCGTGAACATGGACACGAGTACCATCACCGAGATCGGTAGGGTCGCCAAGGCCTTGTTCTCGGCGAGTGTGAAACCCGCGAGCCCGCCCAGAATAATATTGATGGGCAACTGTGAGCCGAGAACGGCCTGGGCGAAGAACAGCACAGCGACATTGTGTTTAGCGCGGCGGTCGTCTCCGTAAGCTGGGACAGTCGTCATTCGATCACCTAGAGAATCTCCTCGCGGCGAGAATGATTATCTCGCCAACAAGGTAGTACCGTGGACTTCGGGATTGCTACTCCTGAGACTCCTTTGAATAATGCACTCGCTCGCCTAATGCAATAGGTGGGCTAGACGCCGGCGGCCGGCTGCTAAATAATTACGCCCCATGCGAACCTATTCCACGCGGGAGGTTGCGGATCTGCTGGGCGAGCCTCCGGCACGCGTGCGCTCCTTCGCGCGAGCCGGCTTCGTCTCACCGTTGAAGACTTCCGCCGGCCACTATCGTTTTTCGTTCCAGGACCTGGTGCTGTTGCGCACTGCGAAGGGACTGGCCGACGCCAAGCTGGACCGTCGGCGCATCTGGCGGGCACTCCGGGCACTCCGCAAGCAGCTCCCTTCCGACCGGCCGCTGAGTTCGGTACGCGTGCTCGCCGAAGGCGATCGCGTCCTGATCCGGGAAAAGAGCACCGCCTGGGAGCCAGAGTCCGGACAGACCATTCTGGATTTCGCCGTGACGGAGCTCGCGGAGAAGATCGCGCCGCTGATCCATGCCTCGGCCCCGCAAGCCAAGGCCCAAGCCAGCACCGGTGATGACTGGTTCGATCTCGGGTTGGAGTTCGATCAAGTCGGCTCGCGCGAAGACGCCTGCGCCGCGTACCGCGAAGCGCTGACCCTGGACCCCGAACACGTCAACGCAAGAATCAACCTCGGGCGCCTGTTGCATAACGATAGAGCCTACCGACAGGCAGAAGAACTCTATCGAGAAACCCTGCGCATCGATCCCGCGAACCCGATCGCCGCATTCAATCTCG
>JAZFPW010000297.1:0-3879 GCA_036444815.1 Gammaproteobacteria bacterium | reverse complement strand
TCCCAGGGCCGCGAGCAGCGGTTGTAGTGCCTGCTGATTGCCGGTAATGCCGACGAAGTCCGCACTGAAGTTACCAAGGTAGCGTTCAATCTGTGCCGGCGTATCGCGGTCCGGGTCGACGCTGACGAACACGATACGGGGCGGCTCGATGCCTTGCGCCCGCAGTTCGGCCTCGACGTTGGCGAGCGTCGCCAGCGTAATAGGGCAGATGTCCGGGCAGTTGGTGAAGCCGAAGAACATCAGGCTGAAGGTCCCCACGAGGTCAGCGGTGGAGAAATCGAGTCCGTGTTGGTCCGTCAGTTGCACGGCCGGAAGTCTGAGAGGCTCGGGGAGTACGGTAGCGACCGTGGGCGCCGGCAGATCCTGTCTCAGTACGGACATCCATACCGTCGCACCGGCCAGTAAGGTAAGTGCGACCACCAGGATTCTTAGCATGGTTCCGATCACGCGAGTCATTATCTCATAAGGAGTATTATCCGCGGCCCATGACTCTCGTTGAGCTTGAACGAGCGCTTTCACGGGCCGATACCGGTAACGATTGGGTGGCGCTGATCGCCCAGTATTTCGCTCGGCATGAGTTGGACTTCGGGCACGGCACCGACAACTCGGGTGACGAGGCCTACTGGCTGCTCCGGAGTCAGCAGGGATGGGATGACGCGGCCTGGGAGCGGGCGCCGGATCCGGCGCTGATTCCCGGCCTAAGCGAACTCGTTCGACGTCGCGTCGTGGAACGCAAGCCGCTGGCCTATCTGCTCGGCGAAGCCTGGTTCGCCGGTCTACGCTTCGTCGTAGACGAGCGGGTTCTGATTCCGCGCTCGCCATTGGCCGAACTTATCGGCCGGGGCTTTGAGCCCTGGTGTCATCTGCGGGAAGGCGATCGAATCCTGGATCTCGGTACCGGCAGCGGCTGTCTGGCGGTGGCCGCCGCGCACTACTGCCCAGGCGTGGTCGTGGATGCGGTAGACGTCTCCGAGGCTGCCATCGAAGTGGCCCGCACGAACGTCGAAGCGAATAATCTGGTCGATCGCGTGCGCGTAATCCAGTCCGATCTCTTCGCAGCGGTCGAAGGCGAATATCGCGTCATCGTGACCAACCCGCCATACGTGCCGGAATCCCGGCTCGATGAGCTGCCGACCGAGTACTCTCACGAACCGGAAGTAGCGTTGGCCGGCGGCCCCAATGGCCTCTCGCTGGTCGCAGAGATCCTGGCCCAAGCGCGTCCGTATCTGGTCGCCGACGGGATCCTGATCATGGAGGTCGGTGAAGCGCAGGGGGCTTTTGCGACAGAGTACGCTCGCCTGCCTGTGACGTGGCTGGAGTTCGAGCATGGCGGCCGCGGCGTCTTTGTATTGACGCGAGACGAATTGACCGGATACTTAGCAGGTTAGCAGTGCGGTGCGGCGAGCGGCCGTGACGCGACCCGCCTGCAACGAGGGACATCGAGGCTATGGCTGGCGATACATTCGGACGTCTGTTTACCGTGACGACCTTCGGCGAGAGCCATGGGCCGAGCATGGGCTGCGTGGTGGACGGCTGTCCCCCGGGGTTGGCCTTGACCGCAGCCGACATTCAGACCGACCTCGATCGCCGCCGGCCGGGTCGTTCCCGGCACGTCACTCAGCGCAAAGAGCCGGATCAGGTCAATATTCTGTCGGGGGTCTTCGAGGGGGTGACGACAGGAACGGCGATCGGCCTGCTCGTTGAGAATGTCGATCAACGCTCCCGTGACTACTCCAAGATCAAGGATAGCTTTCGGCCCGGGCATGCCGATTACACTTACCAGCAGAAATACGGAATCCGTGACTATCGAGGCGGCGGCCGCGCGTCGGCGCGAGAGACCGTGATGCGCGTGGCCGCCGGCGCCATTGCGCGCAAGTACCTGGCCGAACAACTGGGCGTACGCATCACGGGTTATCTGGCCCAGCTGGGGCCGCATCATCTGGCTCCGCGTGACCTCGAAGGCGTCAACGACAACCCGTTCTTCTGCGCCGACCCGGAAAAGCTCGACGAGCTCGAGAATTTCATGGACGAATTGCGCGAGGCCGGAGATTCCATCGGTGCCCGCATCAACGTCATCGCGAGCGGCGTGCCGCCCGGTCTGGGCGAACCCGTGTTCGATAAGCTGGAGGCTGCGATCGCCCATGCCCTGATGAGCATCAACGCCGTCAAAGGCGTGGAGTTTGGCGTCGGCTTCAAGTGCGTAGAGCAGCACGGTAGCGAGCACCGTGATGAGCTGACGCCCGATGGATTCTCGACGAATTCGTCAGGGGGCACGCTTGGCGGCATATCTTCCGGCCAGGATATTCTCGTCAGCATCGCTCTGAAACCGACATCGAGTATCCAGGTGCCGGGCAAAACCGTAGACCGCGAAGGACACGCCACGCAGATCGTCACGACCGGCCGGCACGATCCGTGCGTCGGCTTGCGAGCGACCCCGATCGCGGAGGCGATGTTGGCACTGACGTTGGTGGACCACTATCTCAGGCACCGAGCTCAGAACGCAGACGTGATCTCTGATACCCCGGCGATTGGGGTTAAGCAAAAGTCCTGATTCGCATCTTCTAACTTGACCCTATGGACTAGCATGTCCAACACATTTGACATTGCCGTTGTCGGAGCGACCGGGTTGGTGGGTGAAACCATGATCCAGATACTCCAGGAGCGCGACTTCCCGGTGGGTAAGCTGTATCCGCTGGCAAGCCAGCGCTCGGTCGGCCGCAGCGTCGATTTTCGCGATGAGCCGCACGCGGTCGAAGTGCTGGAGGACTTCGACTTCGCCAAGGTTCAGCTGGCGTTTTTCTCCGCCGGCGGTTCGGTGTCGGCGGCATATGTGCCACGCGCGACAGCCGCCAGTGCGGTCGTGATCGACAATACTTCCGAATTTCGTTACGACGATGATATTCCGCTGGTCGTTCCGGAATGTAATGCGTCCCGAATCGCGGAGTACGCCAACCGCGGGATCATCGCGAACCCGAACTGTTCGACGATCCAGATGGTTGTTGCGCTGGGCCCAATCCACGCAGCCGTCGGGATCGAGCGCATCAACGTTGCGACATATCAGGCCACATCGGGAGCCGGACGCAGCGCTATGGAAGCGCTGACCGACCAAAGTCGCGCCCATCTGGCCGGGGCACAAGCCACGGGTAACGGCCAGGAGAAGCCCGTGGCCTTCAACGCGGTACCCAAGATCGCCGAGCTCCTGGACACGGGCTACACCCGGGAAGAGATGAAAATGGTGTGGGAGACCCGAAAGATCCTGGAAGAGCCCGAGCTTATGGTGAATCCCACTTGTGTACGAATTCCAGTGTATTTCGGGCATTCCGAGGCACTGCATATCGAAACTCGAACCAAAGTCACAGTTCTGGAGGCCCAGACATTGTTAAATTCGGCGCCTGGAGTTGTTCTTTTGGATGGCCAGGAGCCGGGTGAGTACCCCACGGCTCTGACCGATGCGGCCCATCGGGACGCAGTCTACGTCGGGCGTATCCGGGAGGATCTCTCCCATCCGCGCGGTTTGAATTTGTGGGTGGTCGCTGACAACGTGCGCAAGGGTGCGGCGCTGAACAGCGTACAGATTGCGGAGATTTTGGTAAATCAAGTTATGTAATGTATCGTTTGGCTCGGCGCTTCAGGAGATCTTCAGCTTTGACAGTGAACACTCTGCGTCGTTGGCCTGGACCGGATTGGGTAGGGGCTATTCCATGACACCAACGGCACGTTGGAGCGCTCTCGCACTGCTGTTCGCTCCCCTGGGGGCATGGGCACTAGGGCTGGGCGACATCACCCTCAGGTCCGCGCTGAATCAGCGGCTCGAAGCGGAGATCGAGCTCGTATCCGCGACGCCCGAGGAGCTCAGCAATCTGCGCGTGAGCCTGGCGA
>JAZFPW010000296.1:0-8049 GCA_036444815.1 Gammaproteobacteria bacterium | reverse complement strand
AGGAAGCGCAATGGTTCGAGGACAACTCTCCGATCATGGACGCGCACAAGAAAACGAACGTGACGGGAATCACCGGTAGGGTGATCAACGTGATTATCGAGGCAGGAGACGCCTCACCGGCAAGCCCGTCTGGTATCAATCTGCCGAATGCCGATTGGATCCGCAGGGAGCACGGTTCCAAGTCGGTCTATCTGGCTAACATCGTCGGCGCCTACGATCTGGTGCGTGGCGGGGCGGCGGCGGAGTTCGCGTGGGACGACGCCGAACGTCAGCGTAGCGAAGAGTACAGCGGGATCGTCTCGGCATTGACGACGGACATGCACGAAGTCATCGGTCACGCGTCCGGCCAGATCGACGACAGTGTCGGCACGTTGCACGAGACGCTCAAGAATTACGGCTCCACGCTGGAGGAGGCTCGAGCCGATCTCGTGGCCTTGTATTACATAGTCGATCCGAAGTTGGTCGAGCTCGGTCTACTACCGAACGCGGAAGCGGGCTATACCGCCTATGATCGGTATATCCGCAACGGGCTGATGCAGCAGCTCAATCGCATCTCACCGGGAGACGAGATCGAAGAGGATCATATGCGTAATCGTCAACTCGTCGCGGGTTGGGTCTACGAAATGGGCACGGCGCAGAATGTTATCGAAAGACTGCGGCGTGACGGGAAGACATATTTCGTGGTCCGCGACTATGCCAGGTTGCGTGTCCTGTTCGGACGGCTCCTCCGCGAGTTGCAACGAATTAAATCGACGGGCGACTTCGAAGCTGCGCAGTATCTGATCGAGAACTACGGCGTACAGGTCGATGAGGAGTTACACGCTGAAGTGCTCGAGCGTTACGCTCGCCTCGATATCCCGGCCTACTCGGGCTTCATCAATCCGCGGCTGGTGCCGGTGGAGGAGAACGGCGAGATCATCGATGTTCGAATCGAGTATCCGCCGGATTTCACGGAGCAGATGCTCGAGTACGCCGAACGTTACGCCTACCTGCCGGCGTGGAACTTTTGAGCTGGGAAGCCCTCGGCTAACAGATTACGTCGCTGACTAGGCCTGCGCTTTGGCCCGCTTGTGACGCCAGACAATCGCCAGTCCAAGCAAGAGCAGCCACGCTAGATGCACGCGGCCGGCCAGTGGAACCTTGAGCGACAAGTCTAGCGGGTCGATGCCGAAGGTCAGCCCGAGCACATTGACTTCCAAACCTTCTTCGATGCCGGCCAGCACACCGAGTAGGCCGAAAGCGCTGAGCTGAAATCCGGTACCACTCGGCGTGCCGGCGATCAGACGCATCCCCAGGTAATCCTTACCGATCGCCGTGGCCGGAAGATCGACTCGCAATTCCGGGATGTTGCGCAATACGTACGCGGTGAACGAATTCGAATTCGGTCCGGGCCAGACTCGATACTCACGCGCGTCAGGATAGTCGTTGACGACCGCGTCGATCCGCTCGATAACTGCGTCGACCGAATCGCCGCGTATGTCGGCCAGGAGCTCCGGGCTGTTGCCGTACCATCGGCCATCGGCGGTCCGTTCGCTGCGGAGAACCGACGTGCCGTTCCGTCTCAAGCGCCAACCGTTGACTTCGTAGACAGTGAAAGCAGAGGCATCGCTGGGTTTCACGGCGATCCAGGTATGGACACCGATGTAGCCACGCCATCGGACTGCGCGGGCGGCATAGACCTGCACGACGGCCTCTGGCGTCGTCGCGGGATCCGGCGCTAGCCCGACGGACGCCCGGCTCGCCGTCCGCCAACCTTGCGCGGCGGCGCTGCCACTAGCCGTAGCGAGGACTAGAGCCAGAGACAACAGTGAGCGTCGTGCGTTCATCGTCACAGAACATAAGCTGCAGGTGCTGGATTCACAAGAGGCGCTGTCGAGAAGCAGGCGATGGTCGGTGGTAACCTAGTGAACCTATTCAACATCACTTAGAGACGAGGCACCTGGATCATCGATGAATGCGCGAGCTATGGACCCGCCCGTTAATGTTTTCGGTGATCCGTTACTCACCTGTAATGAAAGCCCGATGAGCGGATTTTTTCGCGACGGCTGCTGCAACACGAGCGACGAAGACCTGGGTTCCCACACCGTATGTGTCGAGGTGACGCAGGAATTCCTGGAGTTCTCACGGTTTAAGGGGAACGATCTCTCCACGCCCAGGCCGGAACACGGGTTCTCGGGTCTGCGACCAGGTGACCGCTGGTGCCTGTGTGCCGCCCGCTGGTTGGAGGCATACGAGAGTCAGATGGCGCCACGGGTAGCGTTGCAGGGAACTCATCAGCGTGCGTTGGAGGTCGTGCCCCTGGAGATCCTTCGAGAGTTCGCGATCGACCTGAACTGACGTCGCCGCCGGCACCTACCCGGCCGCGACCATGGCCGATGATAGAATCCGGCGATGAACAGCGTACAGCGAGCATAGGCGATGCTCGAACTCGGGCTGAAATTCACGCTGGCTTACCTGCTGGGCTCCGTCCTGGGCGGCCTGGTCGTGGGGCAGCTGCATGGCGGCATCGATATTCGTCGGCTCGGCAGCGGCAACGCCGGTGGCACCAACGCCCTGCGAACCCAGGGCAAGGTCTTCGCTATGTGGGTCCTGGTGATCGATGTCGGCAAGGGTGTCTTGCCGGTGATGATTCTCCCGACTCTCGACATCCCCGGCATCGGTATCGATCCGCTGCTGAGCCGGGAGGTCATCGCCTATGCGGTCGGCTTTGCCGCGCTCCTGGGCCACGTGTACCCGTTGTGGTATGACTTCAGAGGTGGCAAGGGCGGAGCGACAGCGGTCGGCGTACTGTGCGTAGTCGCGCCTTCTCTGGCTGTGCCCGTCATTGTCTTCTGGTTCGTCGTCATCGAGCTGACCGGATATGTCGGGCTCTCTACGATGGGCGCTGCGGTCGGAGCCGCTGCGTATATCGGGATCACCGGGCTACCTGATGCCTATCGATTATTCGTGTTGTCGACACTGATCGCGGCATTCCTCATCTTTACCCATCGAACCAATATCGCCAGGATGTGGCAGGGCACCGAACATCGCATGCGCCTGTTCCGCGCCGGATAGATCCTTGTCGGCTACGTGCTCCACGCCCCGGGGACAAGTGCTGCGCATCCTCGCAGACGGCCAAAGGCACTCCGGCGACTATTTGGCTCAAGCCCTGGGCGTTACGCGGGGCGCGGTAAAGAAAGAGCTCGCCGGACTCGAAGCGTGGGGACTCGATGTCGAGGCGACGCCCGAGAGCGGCTACCTCCTCGATCGTCCCATCGATCTTCTGAATAAGGCGCGCATCCTTCAGGAACTCGACCCCGACGCCGAACGACTGATGGCACGACTCGATGTGCACGAGGCGATCGATTCGACGAATCAGGCATTACTCGATGGCGCCCCGCACGCCGCGGGCAAGCTCGCGATCGCTCTGGCGGAATATCAGAGCGCAGGGCGGGGCCGGCGCGGCCGAAGCTGGGTTGCCCCGTTCGGTGGCGGACTGTGTTTCTCCGCGGGCTGGTTGTTCGATGAGATGCCGCACGATCTCACGGCGCTGACATTGGCAACGGGTGTCGCAGTACGCCGGGTTCTCCTCGAGGCAACCGGGTTGGACGTTCGGCTGAAGTGGCCGAACGATCTCGTCTGGGAGGACAAGAAACTGGGCGGCATTCTGGTAGAGCTCGCGGCGAAGAGCGAGGGCCCCTGTTACGTCGTCATCGGCATCGGCATCAACGTATCGATCGCGCCAAGCCGGCTCGAGCAGGTCGCGGGCTGGCCCAGTGGCGCGGTCGATCTGTACGCTGCTACGGCGGGCCGCCCACCACGGCGCAACGTCTTGGCCGCGAGGATGATCGAGGCCTCGGCTAGACTGCTGCCGCATTACCGCGACCACGGTTTTCTCCGGCATCATGCCGAGTTCACGGCCGTCGACTATTTGCGGGGCCGGCACGTCTCGGTCGATGCCGCATCCGAGCCGATCTCCGGAGTGGCCGTGGGAGTCGACGTGAGTGGCGCATTGCTGGTCGACACCGGCGACGGGGTCCGGCGCGTCATCTCGGGTGATGTCAGTGTGAGGACGCGTGCGTGACGGTCGTCGTCGATATCGGCAACGCCCGTGTTAAGTGGGCACGAGTCGAAGGGGGCGAGCTGTCGTCGCCTGGAGAGGCTCTGCATCTAGACGATCCTGATCGGGCATTGGCGTCATTGGCTCGCGCTCTGCCCGGAGAGGCCGGGCGGATCGTCGCGACGAATGTCGCCGGAACGGACATCGGTTCCCGTTTCGTGGCCATGGCAGGCGCTCACTGGGGGCTGCAACCGGAGCTGATCGAACCGGTCGCTGAGCAGCTGGGGGTGACGTGTGCCTATGCGGACCCACGGCGCTTGGGTGCCGACCGGTGGGTCGCGGTACTCGCAGCGCATCATCTGACGGCGGGTGCGGCCTGCGTCATCGATGCCGGTACGGCGGTTACGTTGGATGCCGTGGACGGCGACGGCCGGCACCTCGGCGGTCTGATCATGGTGGGCCCGCGTTTCGCCGCCGCCGCACTCAATCGCGAGACCAGTGGCATCGGCCAGACAGTCGCGTCAGCTGACGCGCCGCTCGGCTTAAGTTTACTGGGGCGTACGACCGATGAAGCGGTCGCTCACGGGGCGATGTTGGGGCTGGCGGCGGCTGTTGATCGAGCGGTGGCCGTCGTGACCGAAGAGCTGGACGCCGAGCCGCTCGTGCTGGTCACCGGCGGCGATGGTCAGACGCTGTTGCCTTGGCTTGCGACCAGAGCCCAGTACCGTGCGCACCTGGTATTGGAGGGCCTGGCCCTGATCGCAGCACAGAGCTGATGCGGAACCTGTTCTTAATTCTCGTACTGGTCAACCTGGGCTTCGCGGCCTGGTACCTGTGGATCGTGGAACCGGTGACCGACGTCCGCGTGACGCAGAATTCCTCTGTGCCCAGCATCTCGCTGGTTAGCGAACTCGAAAACTCGGCCGATGAGCCGCCGGATGGCGTCATGGTACTACCCGCTGAGGCACCCGGGGCGCCGCTGGCGGTGGAGCCCGTCCTGCCGGTCGCGCGCTGTGTCGGCGTCGGGCCGTTTTCGGAATTCGGCCGGTTCGTGCAGGCTCTGGCGCGCCTGCGTTCGTCGGGTTACGCGCCGACGCAGCGCTCCGAGGACGGCGACGTCTGGTTGGGTCACTGGGTCCATCTGGCCGATATCACGTCCCGGGGGCAGGCCGCCGAGATTATCCGCACTCTTGCGGACCGCGGGATCGCGGACACGGCTTTCGACCCAACCGGTACATGGGGCGCCGTCCTGTCGCTTGGCGTATTTCGAGAGTTGAATCGAGCCGAGGCGGTTCGCGAGCGGGTCCAGGCGCTCGGCCTGGGCTTCGAGCCCGCCATAATGGACCGCACTCGGCCGGGCACACTGTATTGGGCGGACCTGACATTGGTGGCCGTAGAGGACCCGGACCTGGAGTCCCTGCAACCCGCCGGGCGCATCATCCGTCTGGAGCAACGGGACTGCGACGAACCCGGCGATACGCTGTAGGAGCGGCGGCCCCGTCGCGGTTTCTTACTCGTCGCGACTCTCCGTGACGGCGGCGCGGCCGATCTCCAACTCGTACCAGTCGATCGCTCTCGTCATGTACATGAACAGCGCGAGAACAACGAATAGCGCCAGCGTGCCCGACAACAGGGCGAAGTCCTCGGCTTGCAGCATCATGAAGAGGGTCGTGTACATGACGGCCAGAGCTGCAGCGACCGGCACGACTCGTCGTCTCGCGCCGAGCACGGCCGAACTGTAGACGCTGATCAACGTCGTGGACGCTGCCGCGCTCATGAAGTACGCGAGCCCGAACGGCAGATGCTCGGAGAGCGCGAGCAGCAGCAAATAGAACATACAATTGGCGAGGCCCAGCAGGAGATACTGCAGCGGGTGTAGCCGCAAGCCCGCGAAGATCTCGAAGAGAAAGTAGATCAGGAAGCTAAGCCCGATGAACAACACGGCGTACTTCGCGGCGCGGGTGCTCGCCTCATAGATGCCGATCGGCACGATGAAGTCGACGCCGAATGCGGAATTGGCGATCGTATGCGGTGCGAATCTCGATTCGTGCCAGCTCGACGGGTAGCCGCGGCCGAGGTTGAGCACGTGCCAGGTCGCCGAGAACCCTGACTCGGCTACCTCTCGCGTTTCCGGTAAGTATGCGCCCATGAAGCTCGGCGACGGCCAAGGCGAGGTCAGCGTGACGTCCGTCGTGTCACCAAGCGGCAAGAACTTGAGTTCGCCGGTGCCGCCGAGGGTAAGGTCAAAAGAGAAGGCCTGGGCTTCGATGAAGCTCGCCAGGCCCAACGCCGCATACGGCACACTGAGTTGCTGGCCGAATCCGGCCACTCGCGTGCCTCCTGGTGCAAAATCCGCGGTTCGATCGCCGAGCGTCAGGCGCACAGCTTCCTTGATGGGGCGCGCGTCGCTTATCGGCAATGCGATGTGAGCCTCTTCCCAGAGAATTTCCCGATCGGGTGGGTCGTCGCCGAACTCTGGCGGAGGCAGAATGCCGCTGACGCGTAGCTCCGCTGTGTAGACGGGTACCTGGTAGATTCCGCGGTAACGGATCTCGGTGCGAACCTCCCCCTCGAACCGCAGTTCCTGGGGCAGGACGTAGAGCTCATCGCGTGCGGTAACGGAGATGCCGCTCAGCAGCCGGGTATAGCGATAGGGCACCACGAGGATAGGTCCGCCAATGGTCTGGGCGTTACCCCAGGCGCTGGCGATATCAGCGTGAGCGGATCGCAGCAGATAGGCCCGCTCGTTGACGACGCCTTTGATCATGCCCATGGGGATCAGCAGCACCAGCACGAGCGCCGCGATGAAGAGCACTTTGCCACTAACCGAACGCTGCGCCCGCTTGAATAGATCGCTCACTCGATCTCCGAAACTTGTTAGTGGGGCGGAGGCTGACAGGCAATCGTGGCAATTCGGTGGTTGAATCCTGACGAATTCTGGCGGCATTTTCGCCTCGTCGACCGACTCGGCGGCAGCGTAGAGCGGCTAGACGATTGAGGTACCTGGAGTTTTCTAGAGCGGGCTTCCCTTCCCAGGGCCACACGGCATAGGCTATGGATCCGAGCTTGAAGGTCAGCGCCGCAGCATGGATGGGGGCCGGGGCCGAGAGCGTGAATAACAGTTCGCAGGAGAATAATAACGATGAATACGTCTATGAAGCCCGTATGGCTCTTGACCGGGCTCGCGCTCGGCGTCGGGCTCGGTTCCGTTTCGGTTGCGGAGTTGGCGCCCGGATTCGATGCCGCGTTGCAGTCAGATGCGCGGCCCTCCGACGAGAAGGTGCGAGACGCCGCCAGAAAGCCCGCTGAGGTTCTCAATTTCGTCGGTATCGATGCCGGCATGACGATTCTCGAAGCGTCTGCGGGAGCCGGTTGGTATACCGAGGTGCTGTCGGCGGCCGTGGGCCCCGACGGCCGTGTCATCGCGCAGGGCCCGCCGCGTTTTGAAGCCCGTGTCGGTGACGCGGCTCGCGCACGCGCCGAACGTCTGGGCAACGTCGAGGTGCAATTCGTCGACATCGGCAATATGGGGTTGAGCAACGAAGTCGACGCGGCTTTTACCGCGCTCAATCTGCACGATGGGGCGAATCGCAGCGACGAAGCGGGCATGGTGTTTCTCACGGCGATGTATGAAGCGCTCGTACCGGGGGGTGTCCTGGGCTTCGTCGACCATATCGGTATCGACGGCCAGGACAACGCGAGCCTGCATCGGATCGAGAAAGCTAGGGCTATGGAAATGTTGACCCGTGCCGGATTCGAGATCGAAGCGGAGTCGGATATGCTGATGAACCCGGCCGATGACCACACGCTGAATATCCGGGATGCGTCACTGGGTCGCGCCACCGATCGCATGCTGTTCCGGGCCAGAAAGCCAAGATAAGCCTGACGCGGAGTCCGGGGCTGTCGAACCAGCCCCCGGATTCCCCTGCGTCTCCCCATACCCGTTAAAATCCGGGCAACGCTGGCGTAGCTCAGTTGGTAGAGCAGCTGATTTGTAATCAGCAGGTCGG
>JAZFPW010000295.1:0-7016 GCA_036444815.1 Gammaproteobacteria bacterium | reverse complement strand
CTCGCGGATCAAGACCGAGCAGCGCAAGCGCTCGGTTCCCGAGGGGCTGTGGGTCAAGTGCAGCAGTTGTGCCGCGCAGCTCTACCGAGCCGAGCTCAATCGCAATCTTCTCGTCTGCCCGAAGTGTGAGTACCACATGCGAGTGGGTGCGCGAGAACGCTTGGAGATGTTCCTGGACCCGGACTCCGGGCACGAGATCGCGGCGAAGCTTGAGCCGCAGGATCCTCTGAAGTTTCGCGACAGCAAACGTTATCGGGATCGTCTGATCCAGGCACAGAAAGATACCGGTGAGTTGGATGCACTGGTCGTGTTCGCGGGCACGCTAAAAGCCATTCCAGTTGTGGTCGCCGCTTTCGAGTTTCGTTTTATGGCGGGTTCGATGGGTTCTGTGGTGGGCGAGCGTTTCGTGCGGGGTGTGCGCTATTGCATCGAGCACAAACGACCCTTCGTCTGTTTCACAGCTAGCGGTGGCGCGCGCATGCAAGAGGCGTTGATTTCACTGCTGCAGATGGCGAAGACGAGTTCTGCGCTGGCCGACCTGGCGGAGGCGGGGTTGCCGTACATCTCCTTCCTGACCGATCCGACGACCGGCGGCGTGTCCGCGAGCCTGGGTCTGCTCGGCGACATCAACCTCGCCGAGCCTAAGGCACTGATCGGCTTCGCAGGGCCGCGAGTCATCGAGCAGACCGTCGGCGAGAAGCTACCGGATGGGTTCCAGCGATCTGAGTTTCTGTTGGAGAAAGGCGCGCTCGATATGATCGTGGATCGGCGCCACGCTCGAGATGAAGTCGCCGCGTTCCTGGCCAAGCTAACGGATCGCCCGCCGCCGTCCTGATCCAAAATGCGGGTGAGCACGGATCAGCCACAACGGTTCTCCAATCTGGAGGACTGGCTGAACTGGCTGGAAACACTCCACCCGCGGAAGATCGATCTCGGTCTGGATCGCATCAAAGCGGTGCTAGCGGCCATGGGATTGGAGCGGCCGCCTTATCGCATCATCACTGTCGGTGGGACCAACGGTAAGGGCTCCTGCGTCGCGATTCTAGAGAGCATCTACCTCGAGGCCGGTTACCGCGTCGGAGCATTTACGTCTCCCCATCTGTGGAGATTTAATGAACGGTTACGCGTAGACGGCCGGGAGACATCCGACGATGAACTCATCGCGGTCTTCACGGCTATTGATGCGGCGCGCGGCGCTGTAACGCTGTCGTACTTCGAGTTTTCCGCCGTGGCTGCGATTGCCGAGTTCGCGCGCCAGGGCGTGCAGATCGCGTTACTCGAGGTGGGCCTCGGCGGGCGCCTGGACGCCGTGAACGTACTCGATCCGGACGCGAGCATGATCGTCAGCATTGATCTCGACCATCAGGCCTGGCTCGGCGACACGCGAGATGCCGTCGCCCATGAGAAGGCAGGGATCTTACGCAAGGCTCGTCCGGCCATCGTCGCGGATCGCGACCCGCCCGCGGCGCTGGTTGCCGACGCCCAGAATTTGGGTAGCACACTTCGGCTGTTGGGGCGGGACTTCGACTACGAGGTTCTGCCTGACGGCGGCTGGCGGTATCGGGCCGCGGCCTGGGAGCCGCCGGCTCTGCCCGTGCCGTCGTTCGGCGGCCGGGTGCAGCTTGGCAATGTGGCCGCTTGCGTGGCAGTCATTCAGTCGCTGGGCGCTGAGCTACCGGTGCCAGACGCGGCGCTCGCCAGCGGAATCAAGCGCGCGTGGTTGCCGGCGCGGTTGGAGCGCCGGCTGTTGGACGGCGTCGAGTGGATATTCGACGTGGCGCACAACCCAGCGGCAGCGGGCGTCCTGGCCGACGAGCTCGCACTCGGTGGCAAGCCCAGTCGAACGATTGCCGTCTTCACGGCGATGGCGGATAAGGATCTGGTCGGCATCGTCGATCCCCTGATCCCGGTCGTGGACGAGTGGCTGGTGACGCGCGCTGATACAGAGCGAGGTGCGGCGGAGGACACGCTGATGGTTGTCCTGAAGAAACGTCATGCAAAGAGTACGACTGCGCACCCCGTCGTGGCTGAGGCATGTCGCCATGCCCGGAGTCTGGCTGCAGACGGAGACCGAGTGCTGGTCTTCGGCTCCTGTTACATGGTCGGTGCCGCGATGACGGCGCTTGGGCTATACTGCGGCCCGTATCAACCGGACGATAGATCCTCCAGATGGACCGGGGCTTGAAGGAACGACTTGTCGGCGCGGCCGTGCTCGTGGCCTTCGGCGTGTGGCTTGTGCCCTGGGTTCTCGACGGGCCCGAACGGAGCGACCGCCCCGAGTCCGACACACTCGAGCTGCCGGCCCCCACGGTGTCTACACCGTTGAGGACTCACACCATCACGCTTGACAACGACAGCGTGCCGCCTACGCCCGCATCGAGCACACTCGGGCCCGGCCATGCGGCTGCGACTCCGGTGCGACAGCCGGCTCGCGACACGGCTACGGCGCCGGCCCACTCGTCAGCGGCTACTGCGGCCGGCGCAGAAGACACCTGGTTCGTTCAGATCGGCAGTTACGCTGAGGAAGAGAACGCGCGCCGACAGGCCGACAGGGTGTCGACGTACGGTTTCGACGCCCGCCTGTCTACCTTTCTCGCCAGCGGTCGCTCGATGCAGCGCGTTCGAATCGGCCCGCAAGCGTCCAGGGAAAGTGCGTTGGAGGTTGCATCAGCTTTGTCTGCGCATGGTTTCGTGGCGCAGGTCGTGCAGTAGGCATCGAGGAATAATTCGCTTTTGGATTCAACACGATCGTGTCCTGGGTAGATTTGTTGATCGTTGTCGTGTGCTTGGGATCCGCCGGGTTTGGATACTGGCGCGGCTTCGCGCAGGAAGCCTTATCCGTCGTTACGTGGCTCGCGGCCATCTGGATAGCCTGGCGCTCAAGTTGGATCATTGAACCGCTGCTGGGCAATTGGGTCGTCGCGCCGGAGCTCCAGGTCTGGGTCGCAAGAGTCGTGATCTTCCTCCTCATATTGGTCATCGGCGGCGTGGTCGTGTGGCTCGTACGGGAGGTGATCAAACACTCCGGTCTTACCCGTACGGACCGCATGTTGGGATCGTTGTTCGGGTTGACTCGTGGTGTGCTGATCATTGGCCTGCTGGTACTCGTCCTGGAGTTTATGGGTGTCGTGCAGGATCCTTGGTGGCAGGAAGCTCGGCTTAGTCCGTTCGGCGAGCAGGTGGCTGGTGGTATTCGATATTATGCGGCGTTAGGTAGCAGCTATCTCTAGCTCGCCTGAGTGATTTCGGCTAGCCTGCCGGGGCAGAAAATTGCTGTAGTCCGTGCGTCGAGTTCGTGAACCCTTGAGAGGCTTGGGTCATGTGTGGAATCGTCGGAATCGTTGGTCAGCGTGCTGTGCATCAGTCCCTCTACGATGCGTTGACGAACTTGCAGCATCGAGGCCAGGACGCCGCGGGCATCATGACAGCGGAGGACGGCCATCTCTACCTGCGTAAGAACAACGGCCTCGTCCGTGATGTCTTTCAGCAGCGGCACATGTTGCGATTGCGCGGGAACATGGGAATCGGACACGTGCGTTATCCGACGGCGGGCAGTGCCAGCCAGTCGGAAGCACAGCCGTTCTATGTCAACTCACCCTATGGCATCTGTCTGGCTCACAACGGCAATCTGGTCAACGCTGATGAGCTCAAACGATTGGTAATACAAAGCGATCGCCGCCATCTCAATACCACCTCCGACACCGAGGTGCTGCTCAACGTCTTCGCGCATGAATTGGCTCAGCAATCGGGCGATGGCCTGACCCCTGACATGATCCTGAAGGCCGTGGAAGGTGTCCATCACCGTTGTTCGGGCGGCTATGCGGTGGTGGTGATGATCATCGGCTATGGCATCGTCGCGTTCCGAGACCCACACGGGATCCGGCCCGTGGTGCTCGGTGTCCGTAAGACCGAGCATGGCGTAGAGCGCATGGTCGCCTCGGAGAGCGTCGCGCTGGACGCCCTGAGGTTCGACGTGGAGCGGGATATTCGGCCGGGCGAGGCAATATTTATCGACAGCCGTGGAGCCGTCCATAGCAGCGAGCCGTCGGAGCCTGCCGGGTACTCACCGTGTATTTTCGAGTTCGTCTATTTCGCGCGACCCGACTCCATCATCGATCGACTCTCTGTCTACAAAGCCCGGCTGCGCATGGGCGAAGAGCTCGCGGAGAAAATCTTACGGCTGCGCCCCGAGCACGATATCGATGTCGTGATTCCGGTGCCGGATACCTCCCGTACTGCAGCGGTCCAGGTCGCGCATGAACTGGGCGTGAAATACCGCGAGGGCTTCGTCAAGAATCGTTATATCGGGCGAACATTCATCATGCCGGGTCAAGCGGAGCGTAAGGCGTCGGTGCGACGCAAGCTCAATGCGATCGACCTCGAGTTCCGCGACAAGAATGTTCTCCTCGTCGACGATTCCATCGTCCGAGGAACGACATCGCAGCAGATCATCGACATGGCCCGCGCGGCCGGCGCGAATAAGGTCTACTTCGCGTCTGCCGCTCCGCCTGTCCGGTATCCCAACGTCTACGGGATCGACATGCCCGCCGTGCACGAGCTCGTCGCCAACGGCCGCACGGTCGAAGAAATCCAGGAGATCATCGGCGCGGACTGGCTGATCTATCAGGACCTGGACGCTCTCATTAGGGCCGTGCACCATGAGAATGCGGAGATCGAAGTGTTCGACACGTCCTGTTTCTCGGGGGACTACGTCACCGGGGATGTCAGTCAAACTTATTTGGATGAACTCGAGCTCGAACGCTCCGATATGGCCAAGGTAAAGCGGGACGCGCGCATTTTCCGAGAGGAGAGCGATGATGACGGCGACGAAGACTCAATGCAGGTCGCCAGCGGCTTGTAGGGCGTTTCGCGCCTAGCGCTCCAGCGTGTCCAGCGTGTAGCCGTTCTGATCCCAGCGGACGACGCTGCCCTGCTCGTACCAGGCACCCAAAACGATGCGCGTCGCGTCGTGTCCGTCGAGAGTGAATCTGTGAACGCCGGGCCGGTGCGTGTGGCCGTGTAGCAAGATCGGCACGTCGTGTTGGCGCATGGCGGCCTCTACCGCGCTCTGATTCACGTCCATGATCTCCTCCGCCTTGGCGGCCGTCGCCGCTTGACTTTTGGCCCGGAGATCGTCGGCGATGGCACGGCGCTCGTCGGTCGACTTGGCCAGGAATTCCCGCTGCCAGCGTGGGGCTCTGACTTCCGCCCGCAGGGCCATGTACGGCTTATCGTCGGTGCAGAGCAAATCGCCATGCGTGAGCAACACTCGCTCACCCTCGATCGCCAAGACTTCGTGCTCGGCGAGGAGTACGCAGCCCGTCGCCGTGGCGAAGCGCCGGCCGACCAGAAAATCTCGGTTGCCGTGCATGAAATAACAGGGGATCCCCTGGAGTTTCAGCTTCGCGAGCGCCGAGATGATCGGCGCGTAGCCCGGGTTCGTGTCGTCATCCCCGATCCAGACTTCGAACAGATCGCCGAGGATATAGAGCGCGGTCGCCTGGCTCGCCTCGCGATCCATGAAATCGAGAAACTGGGCGATGGCGGCGGGCCGATCCGCATCCAGATGCAGATCGGAGATGAACAGGGTCGTCATCGAGCCTTACTCGGCCAGCTCCTCGATGCGCTGGATCACGATCGTATCGACTGGCACGTTGCGGTCGAACAATGGTTCCCTGGCCCCGGTCGGGCGATGACCGATTTCATCGACGACCTCCATCCCGTCCACCACGGTGCCGAAGACTGTGTAGCCCCAGCGGGTCGGGCGAGGATTCAGATCCAGGTTGTCCGCCAGATTGATATAGAACTGGGAGTCTCCGGAGTGAGGATCGGTCGTTCGCGCCAGGCCGACCATCGTGCGCATATTGCTCAGGCCGTTACCGGACTCATTGACGACCGTTCGTCCGACCGGTTTGAGCTGAAAATCTTCCGTGTAGCCGCCCGCCTGCGCGACGAAACCCTGGATCACACGATGAAAGACCGTGCCTTCGTAATGGCCCTCGTGAACGTACTGGAGGAACGTGTCTACCGTCAACGGCGCGCGGCTCCGGTCGAGCTCTATGACGAAACTGCCGAGATTGGTATCTACACGGACACGAGGATCGGACGTACCTGCCGGGATCTCCTGGGCTCCTGTCATGACCGGCGCCAGGAACAGGCAGATCAGCGTCCTCGAAAACTTCATGCGCCTGTGCTCAACATTGGGGGCGGGTCGATAGATGATAGCATCACTGTGCGGTGGCTTCGGTTTGACGCCTTTCGTAGGCCGCGCTTACCATTGCCGGTTGGCGTCAGGGTGACGCCCGAGTCCGGCGGGGCATGGCGCAGTCTGGTAGCGCATCTGCTTTGGGAGCAGAGGGTCGGCGGTTCGAATCCGTCTGCCCCGACCAGCTCGGGCTGGCAGTCAGCCGGACTGAGGCGGAGTCTAGTGCGACTCCGACAGATGGCCGGTCGGCTGAGTCTTTTTCAACAGCCGACTAGGTTTTCCTTGGTTCATCTTGGTAGCATTCGACTCGGGCGCCCGTAGCTCAACCGGATAGAGCATCGGCCTTTAAGCAATAGGAGCCTCTGACGGGAAACGGAACCGTTAGAGTGGACTGCACTGTAACGGGGAACCCTTAACAGGTCACGCTGATGGCAACCCCGTGGAAACCCATGGCCGGCTCGTCGCGTGCAGTGTTGTAAGCGAGTGAGCGGCTGCGAAGATCCGAAGGCTCCGGTCATTAACGGAGGGTAAGATCTCTCGAGTATGATCAGTAGCTGATCGTCGTGGGGCTCCGTAGAGACTATACGTGCGGCACCTGAGACGGTGAAGAGATAGTCCAGGCCACAAACTCTGATTAGAGGCTGTGAAAACAGTAGTGGTACGCTAAGCCGAGGGTTGCAGGTTCGAGTCCTGCCGGGCGCGCCAATTCGGGAGAGATCTTGTCGATAAGCCATGGTGGGCGTAGCTCAGTTGGTAGAGCCCCGGGTTGTGATCCCGGTCGTCGTGGGTTCGAGTCCCATCGTCCACCCCA
>JAZFPW010000294.1:0-6729 GCA_036444815.1 Gammaproteobacteria bacterium | reverse complement strand
CTCCAATGCAGCCCGGTCAGCATCGTGCGTCTGTGGGGCAATGGTGATCTAACGGAGATTCGACAGGAAGCGAATCTCGTCGCGATCCACCACGAATGGATGGACGCGGATCGTACCGTCTATCTGGGGATGAGCGAGCATCCGGCCGAGTTGGCGGAAAATGTTCTCGGGCACTCGATCGGCTGGTATGAGGGCGACACGCTCGTCATCGACACGGTAGGTTACACGGCGGGTATGCTGCATCAGCATCCCGGCCTGCCGCACAGCAACAAGCTACACACCGTGGAACGGCTGACCCTCAGCGAGGCCGGCGACGGTTTCGAGCTGACCTATACGGCGGACGATCCGGAGTATTTCGAGGATCAGTTTTCCCGGCCGCGATCCTTCGCGGCGTCGACGGAGGAGATGCGAGAGTACAACTGTACGCATTGAACAGGGGATTCAGAAAATCCTGAACAGGGGAGCGGCTGCGTCCGGCTCGGTATTGCATTCGGCCGCAGACCATGGGCATATAGAGCACCTGAACAAACGAAGGCGGCGGCGTCGAGTCTTGCGAAGACCGGGGCGTGACGGCCGCCGGCGTAACGGGGAAATCACCGGAGTAAGAATATGAAGATACCGAACGGTCGCTGGGCCGGAGTGATTGCGTTTCTGCCGCTGCTGGCGTGGTCAACGCTGGGGAGTGCACAGAGTGACACGGTTCCAATCGACGCCGATGACATAGGTGGCGTTGTGACGAGCGCCGACGGGCTCGAAGCCGGCGTCTGGGTCATCGCCGAGACGGACGACTTCGCCACCCGTTTCGCGCGGATCGTCGTAACCGACGATCAGGGCCGCTATCTGGTGCCGGACCTTCCCGAGGCGGATTATCAGCTCTGGGTGCGCGGCTACGGGTTGGCGGACTCGGCGAAAGTCGCGGCTGAACGCGGCAGCATCGTCGACCTGACGGCGATCGTAGCGCCCAGCGAGGCGGTCGCGGCGGAGATTTATCCGGCCGCCGCGTGGTACGCGATGATGCACCTCCCGGACGAGAGCGAACTCGGCCACGTCCCGGGTGGCTTGAATGAATATCTAAGCGTGATGAAGAACCAATCCTGTGTCGGCTGTCATCAGCTCGGCAATCTCGCGACGCGCACGATCCCGGACGCGTTCGGCGAGTTCGAGTCCTCGGCGGATGCCTGGGTGCGCCGGGTGCAATCGGGTCAGGCGGCGCCGCAGATGATCAATGTGCTCGCAGGACGGCTCGGTGGCGTGCCGATCCGCTATCTCGCTGACTGGACCGACCGCGTCGCGGCTGGCGAATTGCCGACGTTCAAGCCCGCACGGCCGCAGGGTATAGAGCGTAACGTCGTCGCGACAGTAAGAGACTGGGGTGATCCGAAGTCTTATCTTCACGATCTGACGACGACCGACAGACGCGATCCGACCGTCAATGGCTACGGCAAGATCTACGGCGCGCCGGAACTGAGTACCGACAACTTCCCGATTCTCGATCCGATAGCGAACACCGCGGTGACCTTCCGGGCGCAGGTTCGAGATGCCAATACGCCGACCACGAATAGCGCGCCCGTCGTGCAACCGTCGGTTTACTGGGGAGACGAACGCATCTGGGACAGCCAGGCTAATGCCCACAACCCGATGTTCGATGGCAAAGGCAGAGTCTGGTACACGGCGCGCGTACGCGGCCCGAGTAACCCGGACTTTTGTAGACAAGGCTCCGATCACCCGTCGGCGCAGTTCTTCCCGACCGAGCGGGCGAACCGGCATCTAGCCGTCTACGACGCGGAGACCGAAACGTACACGTTCGTCGATACGTGTTTCTCCACGCACCACTTGCAGTTTGCCGAGGACGACAACAACACGCTATGGACGAGTGGCGGCAATGATGTCGTCGGCTGGCTCGACACGAATAAGTTCGACGAGACCGGTGACGCTGCGGCCTCCCAGGGTTGGGCTCCGCTGATCCTCGATACCAATGGCAACGGGCGGCGAGACGACTACGTCGAGCCCGGTGAGCCGTTGGACCCGGGCCTCGACATGCGGATCTCGGCCGGCTTCTACGCCGTCATGCCGAATCCGGCGGACGGTTCGATTTGGGGATCGACGAGCTTTAGCTTCCCCGGTTCGATCATCCGTCTGGACCCGGGCACGAACCCCCCGGAGACGGCTCTGGCCGAACGCTACAATATCCCGTTGCCCGGTTTTGCTTCCCGCGGGGCGGATATCGACCGCAACGGCGTGGTCTGGGTGTCGTTGGGTAGCGGTCACCTCGGCGAGTTCGATCGCAGCAAATGCGAAGGGCCGCTGAACGGGCCGACCGCGACCGGCGATCATTGTCCGGAAGGTTGGACGTTCCATCGCTTCCCGGGCCCTGGGTTTCCAGAGCTGCCCGAGTACAGCGTGGAGTCGAGCTATTACACGTGGGTCGATCAACGCAACACGTCGGGGCTGGGGGCCAATACACCGATCGCTACGGCGAATCTCTTCGACGGTGTTCACGCGCTCGTCGATGGCGAGTTCATCACGATGCGCATCCCGTATCCCCTCGGTTTCTACAGCAAAGGCTTCGACGGCCGGATCGACGACCCGGATGCCGGTTGGAAGGGCCGCGGTCTGTGGGTGTCGAGCGGTGATCGCACGCCGTGGCTGAAGGAGGGTGGCCTTGGGACTAAGCCTTTGGTAGTGCACTTTCAGGTACGGCCCGACCCGCTGGCGCGGTAGCCGCCATAAAGGACGGTGGCCGCCAGGGTAGCGACGAGACTGCTAAGCAGTTCGTTGTAGGGGGATGACTTCGGCAGCAGGCACCGACGACTTCGGGCTCGCGGCCATCTCAACGCGGTCGCGGCCGAATTGCTTCGCTAGATGCAACGCTTGCTCGGCGCGCGATAGCGTATCTTCTGCCGATTCCCAGAGCCGGTAGTGGGAGACTCCCACGGAGACCGTGATCCGTACGCCCTTGCCGAGCTCGGACGTCGCGATCGAGCGGCGGCAGTCCTCCGCAGCCCCACACGCCTGCTCCAGGTCACAACTGGGAATCAGCAACACGAAGCCGTTGCCGTCGTAACGAGCGAGAACAATCTCCGGGGTGTCCGGTATCGCGTCGGCGAAAGCCAGCCGAATACGACGGGTGACTTCGGCTAGTGCGTCGTCGCCTGCCCGCTGACCGTGCAGATGATTGATATTCTTCAAGTGATCGGCATCGACAAGACAGATGCTGAACGGCAGTCCAGTGGAGTTGGCGAGGGTCGTCTGTTCTACCAGTCGTAGAAAGAACGTCGGTCGAGTCAACGCTCCGGTCAACGGGTCGAGTTCAGGATTATTCTCAGCTCTTTCGAGTTCGTTATCGGATAAGGAAACAGCCACTGGAATCTGCGATTCAACGATAGGAGACGGTATCGTGCCACCCGGCGCTTGCCGCGATCAGTGACGGTCCTCCCGAAATCGACGTCCATGCCTTTACATAAGTGTATGAATCGAAAAATAATTTCGTTATGTTTTATCAACCGAGCAATCGCTCCCGGTCGTACAGGCGAGTTGCCAGCCAGGCTAACAACGCACCCATCAACAACGTGGACGTCGTCGAGACACCGAGATGACCGAGGTTCAACGGTTCGGCTTTGATCAGTTCTGTAATCAGTAGATGCTGGCTCAGGCTCGGGATCCACATCAGGCTGAAATCAGGCCTGATGTTGAGGAGTGTCGCGAAGATCAGTGGCAAGGTGGGGACCAGAAGCACAAGCCCCAGATAGGTCTGCGCTTCCTTATAGGTTCTCGTGAAAGACGCGACCAACGTCATCAATGCGGCGCCCAACGGAGCGAAGGGCGCAAGTATCAGGATGATTTTCAGCGCGACCACCGGGCCGAAATTCGAGCTCATTCCGAGCTGTTCTAGAGGCAAGAAGTACAGTGCCACCGTGAATCCCACGATGGTTAGCACCAATGACAGCAGCATGTAGCTGATCGTTGCGGCCATTTTGCCGAGCAACAGGTCTGCGCGCGCTACCGGGGTTGTGAGTAACGGCTCCAAGGACCCCCGTTCCCGCTCCCCGGCGGTCGAATCGATCGCTAGGTAAAACCCACCCATCAAAGTCGCGAACAGCAAGAAGTAAGTCAACATTCCCAATAAAATTACCGAGCGCCCTGTCGCGGTGGAAACATCGAAGTCGTCGACGGTGATCGGGCGTAACAGCAGCGGGCTGATGCCCCTGGCTTGGAGGCGCATGACGGTGAGCTGTCGGGAGTAGGTGTTCAGCAGCCCCCGTACGCGTCGCGCGTCGAGATTCACCCTGGTCTGAGATTGGTCGAATACCAGCGTGACGCGGGCATCGCCGCCGGCACGAAAATTCGCCGGGAATTCCGGGCCGATGACGAGGACGATCTCATGCTCGCCTTCTCTTACGGCAGCCGTGGCTTCTTCCAGGCTCTCGAGTTCCGTCGAGGGCTCCACATTCCCGCGGCGGAGAAAATCGACGAGGTTGGGAGCATGCGCTTGGCCGATTATCGGTAACGTGATGACTTCATCGGCGCCCGACAGGGCTTGCGACACCGTTACGTTGATCATTAACGCGAAGAGGGCCGGGCCGAAAAGCGGGCCGAAGAAGAGCGAAGAGAACAGTGTCCGCCGGTCGCGGCTATTCTCGACGACCTCCTTGCGACAAACGGTGAGGATCGTCGAGATCATGTTTCGGCGACGGTCTTAACGAAAATGTCTTCCAGACTCGTCTGGCCGAATCTCTCCTGCAGCTCGCCAGGCGTGCCCTGCGCGACAACCCGGCCGTGCGCGATGATGACGATGTCATCACACAGTGCGGTGACTTCCTGCATGATGTGACTCGACAAGATGATGCAGCAACCCTCGGCCTTGAGTTCGCGGAGCCACTGCCGTAACGATCGTGTCGCCATGACGTCCAAGCCGTTGGTTGGCTCGTCGAGCAACAGATGGGTTGGTTCGTGTACGAGGGCCCGGGCGAGCGCTACCTTGGTGCGTTCTCCTTGCGAGAAACTCTTGGCCCGTCGATCGGCGAGCTCGGCCAGCTCGAGCCGCACGATAAGGTCCTCGACACGCGGCTCGAGCTCAATCCTTGAGAGTCCCTGCAGTTCGCCAAAATAGGCAATGTTCTCTCTAGCATTTAACTGCGGGTACAACCCTGCGTTGTGCGGTAGTACGCCGAGCTTCCGCCGCGCCGCGATGGGGTCGGCGACGACATCGGTCGCATCGATCGTGGCTTTCCCTGAGTCGGGCTTCAACACGGTGTAGAGAATCCTGAGGCAAGTCGACTTACCGGCACCGTTGGGTCCGAGTAGCCCCGTGATGCGGCCGTCACGCGCCGTGAAACTGACACCCTTTAACGCTTCGACCGTGCCGAAGCGTTTCGTGACTGCGTCGACGCGGATCAAGGAGCTGCCAACTTCATGGCGACGGTCCGGTGAAATCGAGAAAGAACGGAGTCGGCCGTTCGCGCTGCAGGCAGGTGTCGTCTAGCTCTGACGGCTCGAGGTCTTCCAAAAAACGGCGCATTAGGTTCGGTACACAACCGACCCCGGCCAGGCCATGTCCCTGGCCGGGGCCGACGAGGTGGCGAGCGTTGCCCAGGTTCTCGAGCACCTGGGCGCCGTACGCAGGCGGCGTGACGGGGTCGGCTTCGCCGGAGAGCAACAGCACGGGCCGGTCGGACACGACGGGGGCCTTCAGATCGTCATCCAGCACTCCGGCCGGCCAGACGGAGCACACGGTCGTCAGCGCATCGATGATCATGTTGCCGAGGTAGGTGTCCTGCAGACCCGCCAGGTCGTCATCCTGATAGAACGGCACGTCCTCCGTGCAGACTACCGAGTTGTGCATCGGAAAACTCAAAGATCGCTCGAGTTCGCCGATCATCATGTACGCCTGAGCCGTTATGGGGGCATAGTTGCCGTCGTAGGCCTCGGTCACGAGCAGCGGCAGCAAGGCCGCCGTCAGGGGGGCATAGCTCATCAAGCGGATCGCCACCTTAAGGTGTAGGTCGGACAGTGTTCGCGTCCCGGCCTCACCGGTCTGCGGATCGGGCATCGCCACCGCAAGCGGTTGCTCAACGAGTCGGGCCGAGAGTGTAGCTAGCCGCTCGTCCAAAGCCGGAAACCGCTGCGCACACAGATCCTGGGCCGCACAGCGGCCGAGGATATTTTCCAACGCGACTTGAGCGTTCGTCGCGATCGCCGGCCCTAACGCGAGCTCGGCCGGTACGACACCATCGAGTATCACGGCCCGTGTGTGTTCCGCGTATCGACGCAAATAATGTTGAGCAACCCGCGTTCCGTAGGAGACGCCGTAGATATTCCACTCGGGAACCTCTAGCGCCTCGCGCACCCGCTCGAGGTCACCGACCGCGACCGAGGTCGTGTAGAAACGGGGGTCGGCGTCGAGCGCCGTGACACAAGCGGTCACGAGCGCGAATAACTCGTCGGGGGTGGCAGTTTCGAGGTCTTCGGCGTCGGCCGATGGGCACGACAGCCGGGCCGAGCGGCCCGTGCCGCGCTGATCGAGCAAAATGATTTCTCTGTCGCGGCGTATCGGCTCGAAGGCGCCGCGTAGGGCTAGATAGAAATCCGTCGCCGCCTGGCCCGGGCCGCCGGCTATCAGCAGCAGAGGATCAGGCTGCGGCGCCCCGCTCAGGGCCGGTATTCGCGCAACGAACAGCTCGATTTGCCGGCCTTCCGGGTTACTGGGATCCTCCGGCACGGTCAGCGTGC
>JAZFPW010000293.1:0-11583 GCA_036444815.1 Gammaproteobacteria bacterium | reverse complement strand
GCCGCGCGGACCGTCTCGGGCTCCAGCGCGTCGCCAGGCAGATCCGTAGACAGCTCCATGACGATCTCGCCCTCGAGCATCGGATTTGCCAGGCGCCCTGAAGGAATCGTCGACCCCGAGGGGAACTTCATGTCCTTGAATAGCGCGCCGTAGACGGGCTCAGCGGTCCCGAACAGCTGCTGGGATTCGACGGTGGTAAACGCGACCTTGTAGCCGGATTGTTCACGGCCCGCATCGAGCCAGTAGCGCCGGTTGATGTCCTGGATGACATAAGCTTCGGCCATGCCGTCGATGCTGTCGTGGACGGTCTCGACCGGCGCGAAGCCACTCGCCGAACGTATACGGCCAGCGAGTGCGACTAACGAAGCGGGATCCGACACGGCGAGATGGCCACCGGCATTACTGCCAGTTGGTCTCCCATTCTTCGATCAGCTCTGCCGCGAGCTCGGGATGAGCTGCGGCGATGTCGTCGGTTTCACCCGGATCGACGGAGAGATTGTAGAGACGCCAGGGTGCTGCGGCGCTCATCCCCATGCCCGCCGGGCCTTCGTTAATGGCCTTGTAGTTCCCCCTGATGATCGCGCCGGTCGCTCCGGTCGACCAACCGGCGGTATCCGACGAGTCATGAACGGCGGCGCTCTCGCCTGAGAGATAAGGCCAGAAGGATTTCCCGAGAATCGGCATGATGTCGCGGCCTCTATATAACCCCTCGCCCGGATGCTCGCCACCGGCGATCTCCAGGAACGTCGGCAGGATATCCATCACAGTCACGAAGGTGCCGTCGATGCTGGGTTCGGAGATCACGCTTGGATAACGAATAAATGCGGCGGCCCGGATGCCGCCTTCTGCGAGCCGGCCCTTGAAATACTTCAGCGGCGCGGTGGCCGCTTCGCCGAAGCCTATGCCGTGGTCGATGAACGATCCGATGCGCCCGAAGTTCTCGAAGCGATTGTCCGGCGTATTGGGCTCTGTGGGGAGCCTACCCAGATTGGGTCCGCGCCCGGTATAGACGCCGTACTGCCCAGCCGACCCGCCGTGATCGGACATAAACATGACGACGGTCGTATCGAGCTGGCCGCTGTCTTCCAGATACGCAACGACGCGGCCGATGCTCAGGTCCAGGTACTCCACCATGCCCGCGTAGATCTCCTGGGCGCGCGAATATCTCGCTTGTTCCTCGGCGTTGAACTCGGACCAGGGTAGCGCCAGCGGCTCAAACGCCTCTAGCGTCGCGCCGGCGGGGATCACGCCCAGCTCGCCGGCGCGGGCGGCACGCTCGGCACGCAATACGTCGTAACCGGCGTCGTAGTTGCCGGCATGACGATCCAGCCAGTCCTCGGGCACCTGCAGTGGCCAATGCGGCGCGGTGTATGCCATATAGGCGAACCAGGGGTTGTCGCCATCATGCGCCTGCAGGAATTCCAGCATCTTGTCCGTGTAGGCTCTCGTGGAGTAGAAGTTCTCGGGCAGGTCTTCAAGCTCCAACGGCACTCCATGTTCCTCGTAGTAGGCCTCCTCGCCCCAGAAGTAGTCGGCGAAGTGGCTGCCTGCGGAGGCCAACATCGCGAAGGAGCGGCCAAAACCGCGTACGGCGGGCCTGTAATCGCCGGTCATCCCCAGATCCCATTTGCCCGACATATAGGTGCTGTAGCCCGCATCCTGCATGAGCTCCGGGAGTACGGCGACGCTCATCGTCAGGCTGTTGTCGCGCGGGCCACCGGGGAGATTCGGACGCTCCTCGATGACCGAGGCGGCGCCACGGCTGGACATCAGCATGGCACGCGTCTCCTGGCACGCTCTTCCTGTGTGCAGGTTCGTCAGGCGGACTCCGGCGAACGCGAGTTCGTCCAGATTCGGCGTGGGGATCTCGCTGCCGAAAGCGCCGATATCCGTAAAGCCTAGATCGTCAACGATAATTAACAGGATGTTCGGTCGCGTGTCCGCGGTTTCACCATCCGGTGTCGCGGGCGGGCTGTCGTTTGAACATCCGAAGATCCCGCCCAACATCGCGATGCCAAGCCATCTTGTCCGGCACCCCATGGCCACTCCCTGAGTTCTTACGGTTAGAGTTTGTCCGGCGCCGTTAGAAGCGTCGGCTGATGGCGAATTCTGCGAGACTCGCGAGTCCCTGTTTGTATTTGCTATCCGGCAGACCGCTCAACGCGTCAACCGCCAGCTCCGCTTCGCCCCGCGCGCGCTCAGCCGTGTAGCGGAGGCCGCCCGACGTCTCGATCGCGAGCTGGATGGACGTCAGGTTCTGGGTGCCGCCGGTCTCTATGGCTTCTCTTATCATGTGCCGTTCGGCAGCAGTGCCGTTGTCCATGGCGTAGATCAGTGGCAGCGTGGGCTTCCCCTCTGCCAGGTCGTCGCCGATATTTTTGCCGAGTTCTTCGGTCGTCGCGTCGTAATCGAGCGCGTCGTCGACCAGTTGGAACGCGAGTCCGAGATGACGGCCGAAACTGACGAGCGCTTGTTCGCTCGTCTCATCGAACTCAGCCAGGATCGCGCCGATACGGGATCCTGCCTCGAAGAGCTTCGCCGTTTTGCGGTAGATGACTTCCATGTAGTCCGCTTCGGTAATATTCGGGTTGTTGCAGTTCATGAGCTGCAGAACTTCCCCCTCGGCGATCGTGTTCGTCGCATTTGCGAGGACGTCCAAAATCCTGAGTCCGCCGAGTTCCACCATCATCTGAAACGATCGCGAGTAGAGGAAATCACCGACGAGCACGCTTGCCTGATTACCAAAGGCTGCGTTCGCCGTCTGCTGGCCGCGGCGGAGGCTCGAATCATCCACGACATCGTCATGGAGGAGGGTAGCTGTGTGGATAAACTCGATGATCGCGGCAGCTTGGAGATGCCGCGGGCCTTCGTAGCCGCAGGCCCGGGCTGCCAGGAGCGTGGTCAGCGGCCGCAACCGCTTTCCGCGGCCGCGAATAATATGGTGAGCAACCTGGTTGACCAGCGCGACATCGCTACCCAGGCGCTGGAAAATAATGCGATTGACGCCGGACCAGTCCTCCGCGACCAGGGCTCTGAGCGCATCCAGGGGGGGCGTACGGAGTGGTGTCTCTGCCAGGTACATCGGGGGAGATAATGCCTGATACGCGGTCGCTTGGCGATATTGACACGCAGCTGAACTCATTGACCCGACTAGGCCAACTCACTACAATCGCGCGATTCTCCGGCGCACGTCGCGCCAGACACCCGACCGGGAGCTTGCCCCAATGTATGCGGTTTTTCGGACAGGCGGCAAGCAATACCGTGCCAGCAAGGGCGACAAGCTTCGTGTTGAGCGCTTGGATGCCGAAGAAGGCGCTACCGTGGAGTTCGACCAGGTGCTTCTGGTGGGTGAAGGCGCCAACGTCCAGTTGGGCTCACCCCTGCTGGCCGGCGGCAAGGTTAAGGCCAAGGTAACGTCCCAGGGCCGCGGCAAGAAAATCGTGGTGCTGAAGTTCAGGCGTCGCACGAACTATAAGCGTGTCAAGGGCCACCGGCAGTACTTTACCGAGGTAGAGGTCACGTCGATTTCCGGCTCGGCGCCCAAGAAGGCGGCGACGTCAGACGCCGAGACGCAAGCTCCAGAGAAGGCCGCCAAGACCACTACGAAGAAGGCCGCGAAAACGACCACCAAGAAAGCTGCTAAGACGACCACCAAGAAAGCGGCGAAGATAACGGCCAAAAAGACCGCCAAGAAGGCGGCAAAGAAAACGGCCAAGAAAGCCGTGAAGAAGACGTAGGGCGGGCACGCAAGCGTAGAATCCTCCGAGGACAGCACGATGGCACATAAGAAAGCAGGCGGTAGTTCTAAGAACGGTCGCGATTCAGAATCCAAACGGCTCGGCGTGAAGCGTTATGGTGGCGAGCACGTGCTAGCCGGCAACATACTTGTTCGGCAGCGCGGCACGCGCTTTCACCCGGGTGTCAACGTCGGGTTAGGCAGAGACCACACGCTGTTCGCCACAGCGGAAGGCCACGTGCAATTTGAGATCAAAGGCCCGAAGAAGAGGAAATTCGTCAGCGTCACGACGGGGTAGGCTCCCTTTCGATCTGGCCGGTAAGGCCCCGTTCCGCGGGGCGGCTCTAGCGCCCAACCCTCCGCACAACCCTACGATGCGCCGATGAAATTCGTCGATGAAGCCGATATCTGGGTGGACGCCGGGCGCGGAGGCGACGGCTGCGCCAGCTTTCGCCGCGAGAAGTTTATCCCGCGCGGGGGTCCTGACGGCGGCGACGGCGGGGATGGCGGCAGTGTCCAACTCGTCGCTCGACAACGTATCAATACGCTCGTGGACTTTCGCGTCAGGCGACGCTTTCGAGCCAAAGTAGGCCGTGGCGGGGCGGGCCAGAAACGGACCGGGGCATCCGGCGCGGATGCGGTGGTTGAGGTGCCGAGAGGCACGGTGGTCGGTGACCTGGATACGAATGAGACGCTGGGCGATCTGACTCACGATGGCGAGACGCTGCTCGTCGCTCGGGGCGGACGCGGTGGTCGGGGAAACAGCCGCTTCAAGAGCAGCGTGAATCGCGCGCCGCGCAAGTTTACTCAGGGTGAACCCGGTGAATCTCGTCATTTGAGCCTGGAGCTGAAGCTTTTGGCAGACGTCGGCTTGCTCGGACTACCCAACGCCGGCAAGTCGACGCTCATCGCGGCGGTTTCCGCAGCTCGTCCGAAGGTGGCTGAGTATCCTTTTACGACGCTTCACCCGAATCTCGGTGTTGTCAGCGTAGACGTGGAGCGTAGTTTTGTTATGGCGGATATCCCCGGCCTGATCGAGGGAGCCGCCGAAGGGGCTGGGCTCGGTATCCAGTTTCTCAAGCACCTGCAACGGACGCACCTGCTCCTGCACCTCGTCGATGTGTCTCCCGACGGCGGCACCGGAAATCCTGTCGACGATGTTCGCTCGCTCGAGGCCGAGCTGGCGCGATACTCAGAGGAGTTGGCCGGCCGGCCCCGCTGGCTGGTCCTCAATAAGCTCGACGTCTATCCGCGCGACGTCTGGGAAGATCATCGGCAGCGCTTGACCACCGGCCTCGATTGGAAAGATCCAGTCTATGCCATCAGCGCCGTAACCCGCGAAGGCACTACTGCCCTAACGCAGGACGTGATGAAGTATGTGGAATCGATCGCTGAGTGAGTGCGGGAATCGCCGTGGACGCGTCGCGTTCAGGCCATGGCTTTGACTTTGGCGTTCAAGCGGCTTTTGTAGCGTGCCGCCCGATTCTTGCGCAGAATACCTTTGCTGACCATCCGGTCGATCTCAGGTTCCGCGGCCTTGTAGCTCTGTTGGGCCTCGTCCTTTTTGCCCTTCTGGACTGCCGTCAGCACCTTCCTCACGGCAGTGCGCAGGCGAGAGCGTAGCGCCATGTTATGGGCGCGGAGTTTGTCATTCTGCCGGGCGCGCTTCTTTGCTGACTGGATATTGGCCAATGGTCTTACTCGGATCTCAGGCGTCTATTGCGGGCAGGGGCCCGGAAAAGGGCGGTATTATTGGGAGCCCCTCGGCGCAAGTCAAGCTGGGAACGGTGGGATTGGGCTGAGCGAATCTATAGACGCGGAGTCAGGTAAGCAATGAGTGTGGACGCGAAGGCCGGGGAGGCCGAGCCAGGCGGATTACTGAAAGCCACGTCCGTGGTCAGCTCGATGACGGTCCTCTCCCGCATCAGTGGGCTGGCCCGGGACATCAGCTTCGCCCATTGGTTCGGTGCCGGCATCGTCATGGATGCCTTCTTCGTGGCGTTCAAGATTCCCAATCTGCTGAGGCGATTGTTCGCCGAGGGTGCCTTCTCGCAGGCTTTCGTCCCGGTAATCGGCGAATACCGGGCGCTCTCTTCACAGCGTGAAACACAGGAGTTGTTGGACAACGTGACGGGAACGCTCGGCCTAGTGCTATTCGGGATTACGGCTCTGGGCGTGACGGCTGCACCGGTTCTGATCATGATATTCGCTCCCGGATTCCTGGGCGGAGATGGGCGCTACGAACTGGCGGCCGACATGCTTCGGTTCACGTTCCCTTACCTCTTTTTTATCTCGATGACTGCGCTTGCAGGGGGCATTCTCAATACTTACCGACGCTTCGCCGTGCCGGCGTTTACGCCGGTCCTGCTGAATCTGGTATTGATCGGGTTCGCGGCATGGGTCGCCCCGCGGATGGAGCGGCCGGCGATGGGGCTGGCGCTCGGAGTGTTCGCCGCCGGCGCCGCTCAGCTCCTGTTCCAACTGCCATTTTTGGTGAAATTGAAGGTCCTGCCACGGCCGAGGTGGGGCTGGGCCCACGAGGGCGTACGCCGGATACTGAAGCTCATGCTCCCGGTGATCTTTGGCTCATCCGTGGCGCAGATCAATCTCCTGTTCGATACGCTGATCGCTTCGTTCCTCGCGGCGGGCAGTATCAGCTGGCTCTATTACTCAGATCGGTTGATGGAGTTCCCGCTCGGAGTTTGCGGTATCGCCGTCGCGACCGTGATGTTGCCGCATCTCTCCGAGCATCATGCGAAGAACTCGCCCGAGGCCTTCGCGGCATCGCTGGATTGGGCGCTGCGCGTCGTCGTCGTCATTGCCGTGCCGGCAGCACTTGGCTTGGTACTGCTGGCCGAGCCCCTGTTGACGACGCTGTTCTTCGGCGGTGAGTTCACGGCGAGGGATGTCACGATGGCCGCGGCCTCCCTGATTGCGTATTCGGTCGGGTTGCTGGGATTTATCCTCGTGAAGGTGCTCTCGACGGGTTATTTTTCCCGACAGAGTACTCGCGCCCCGGTCCGTATCGGCGTGATGGCGCTCGTATTGAACATGGGTTTGAACATCATTTTCGTCGTCACGCTCGTCAGGGCCGATTTTTTCGCGCCTCATGTCGGGCTCGCGCTAGCCACGACCATTTCAGCGCTGTTCAACGCGCTACTGCTGTACCGTGGCTTGCGGCGCGATGGCGTTTATGTGCCGCACCCTGGCTGGGGCCGCTTCGCGATCCAGGTCGTCGTCGCCAGTAGCCTGATGAGTGGCGCGGTGCTGTGGGCCCGCAATCAGGCAGGAGACTGGCTGGCGCTGAGCGCCTTCGAACGTCTGGGGGCGTTGGCGGCCTGTGTCGCCGGCGGCATGATCATCTACTTCCTGGCCTGCTATCTGGCCGGGCTGACGCCCGCCAGCCTGCGAGGGCAACGTCCCCAAACGCAACCGTGATGGGTCTTCCCCTCTGACGCCCCTATGCAACTCTATCGCCACTTACCGCACCTGAAGCGCTCAGGCGAAACGGCCCGGGCTGTCACCGTCGGGGCCTACGACGGCCTTCACCTCGGCCATCAGGAAATACTGCATCGGTTGACCGAACACGGCCGGGACGCGGGTTTGCCGACGCTGGTCTTGTCTTTCGAACCGATGCCTAAGGAATTCTTCTCTCCGGCCAATCCGCCGGCGCGGCTGACACGTTTTCGGGAACGATTCGACCTGCTGACACAGTCTGGCGTCGACGAGTTTTTCTGTCCGCGCTTCAGCAGTATCCGCGGCCTGAGCGCGGATGAGTTCATTCGCGATCTGCTCGTTGACGGCCTGGGCGCCAAGCATGTCGTCGTCGGTCACGATTTTCGGTTCGCGTCAAACCGTCTGGGCACGTTGGAAGACCTTGACGCGGCGGGAAGGTCGTGCGGGTTCGAGGTGACGGCCGTACCAGCGGTCTATCAGGATGATCGCCGCGTCAGCAGTACCGTTATCCGGACCGCGCTCCAGGGCGGCGACCTTAAGACAGCCCGCAGAATGCTCGGCCGCGATTATTCCATGTCCGGTAAAGTAATTCGCGGCTTGGGCCTGGGAAAAAATCTTGGCTTCCCGACGGCGAATGTAAATCTGAATCGGCGTCTGACGCCCGTCGATGGTATCTTCGCTGCGCGAGTCGGCGGCTTAGCGGAAGAGCTGTTGGACGGTGTAGCCAGCGTCGGGACACGGCCCACGGTGGGGGGCGTCAAGCCGCTGCTCGAGGTCTTCGTATTCGACTTCGATCGCGACATCTACGGCGAGTACATCACCGTGCACTTCATCGAGCGCCTCCGCGAGGAACGCAAATTCTCTGACGTAGATTCCATGGTGGCGCAGATGCACGACGATGTAGTTGACGCGCGCGCCGCATTGGCGGCCTAATCCACTCCTTTTTCCGGGCGCACTTGGGAAGCGATGACCGATTACAAGGACACATTGAACCTGCCGAAGACGAGCTTTCCGATGCGCGCGAATCTCGCTCAGCGGGAACCCCCGATGCTCGAGCGGTGGGAGGCGCAGGACATCTACGGTCAGATTCGCAGCGTCGCGGCCGGTCGGCCGAAATATGTTCTACACGACGGCCCGCCCTATGCGAACGGCGACATTCACCTCGGGCATGCGCTGAATCATGTCCTGAAAGACATGATCGTAAAGTCCCGGTGCCTGGCAGGATTCGACGCAGCGTTCGTACCCGGCTGGGATTGTCACGGCTTGCCCATCGAGCATCAGGTCGAACGCAAGCACGGCAAGGTGGGCGAGAAGCTGGATGCGCGAGCGTTCCGTAAAGCTTGCCGCGAGTTTGCCGCGACCCAAATTGACCGGCAGCGGGTCGACTTGAAACGCCTCGGGGTCCTTGGCGATTGGGACGCGCCTTATCTGACGATGGATCCTCGCTACGAGGCCGAGCAACTCCGCGCCTTCGCCAAACTCGTGGAACGCGGACTCGTCTACCGTGGCTACAAACCGGTTCACTGGTGTATGGACTGCCGCTCGGCGCTGGCCGAAGCGGAGGTGGAGTATCAGGACAAGCGCTCCGGTGCGGTCGATGTCCGGTTTGCCGTTATCGACGTCGCGGACTTCACCAAGCGTTTCGGACGCGAACTGCCGCAGGACGCCGGCGTCTCGATTCCGATCTGGACGACTACGCCGTGGACGCTGCCGGGCAATCAGGCAGTCGCGCTGAATGCTGCGCTGAACTACAGTTTGGTCGAAACGAATCTGGGTGGCGGCCCGGAGTACTTGCTCGTGGCGACCGAGATGTCCGAGCGCGTTGCCGCGCGTTATGGAGCGGCAAATTGGGATGTGGTGGGGGAAATGACAGGTGCGGCACTGGAAGGACTAGAGCTGCAGCATCCTTTCTATAATCGTGTCGTGCCGGTCGTCCTCGGCGATCACGTGACGACGGAGGCCGGCACGGGTGCCGTGCATACTGCGCCGGGGCACGGGCTCGAGGACTTCGCGCTGGGCGTGAAGTACGACCTGCCGCTGGACTGCGCTGTGGGCGGAGACGGTAAATACGTTGCCGAGACCCCATTGCTTGCCGGCGAGCATATCGAGCCGGCCAATAAGCGCATCGTAGAATTCCTGACCGAGCGCGGAGCGTTACTGCTGCACCAGGATGTCGAGCACAGTTATCCGCATTGTTGGCGCCATAAGACGCCGGTGATCTTTCGCGCGACGCCGCAGTGGTTCATTGGAATGGAGCTCGGCGACCTTCGTACGAAGTCGCTGGAGTCGATCAAGAGCGTGCACTGGACGCCCGGCTGGGGTGAGGAGCGCATTCGCGGCATGGTGATCAACCGCCCGGACTGGTGCATCTCCCGCCAGAGAACCTGGGGTGTCCCGATTACGCTGTTCGTGCACAAGGACACCGGCGAGCTGCATCCGGACTCGCCTGAGTTGACGTTACAGGTCGCAGAGCGAGTTCAGGAGCAGGGGATCGATGCGTGGTTCGAACTGGAACCGAGCGAGCTTCTCGGCGATTCCGCGGAGCACTATGACAAGGTCGCCGACGTCATGGATGTCTGGCTCGACTCGGGACTCAGTCATCACGTCGTCAGCGCGCTGCACGACGACGTCGAGATGCCGGCGGATTTGTATCTCGAGGGCTCCGATCAGCATCGTGGCTGGTTTCAGTCCAGCTTGCTGACTTCTATCGCTATCTACGATCGTGCTCCCTACAAGGGCGTCCTGACTCACGGGTTCACCGTGGATGAGCAAGGGCGCAAGATGTCTAAGTCGATGGGCAATGTCGTTGAGCCGCAGAAGATCTACAAGACTCTCGGTGCGGACATTCTGCGGCTTTGGGTCGCCGCTACGGACTACCGCGCGGAGATGAGCGCATCTGAGGATATCCTCAAGCACGTCGCCGACGCGTACCGGCGCATGCGCAACACGCAGCGATTCTTATTGGGCAATCTGTACGGCTACGAGGCGAGCGAGCACGAGGTTCCGTTGCAAGAGATGATCTTGCTCGATCGCTGGGCGCTCGAGCGCACGTTCGAGTTGCAGTCGGAAGTCGTCGCGGCCTATGAGGCCTATGAGTTCCACCACATCTTCCACAAGGTGCACAACTTCTGCGTGCTCGATATGGGTGGATTCTATTTTGATGTGATCAAGGACCGGCTCTACACGATGCCGACGAACAGCCTCGCTCGCCGCTCGGCTCAGACTGCCATGTTGCACATCGGCGAAGCCATGGTGCGCTGGTTGGCTCCGATTCTGAGTTTCACGGCTGAAGAGGTTTGGCAGGAGTTACCCGGCGAACGAGGCTCGTCAGTATTCCTGTCGACGTGGCACAGCCTGCCTAAAGAAGAAGGAGAGTCGACCGTAAACTGGCAGGCACTCTTGAGCGTACGCCAAGCCGTCTCCAAGGAAATCGAAGGACTACGGATTGCCGGCAGCGTGGGGTCGCCATTGGATGTGGACGTTCGACTCTATTGTTCGGACGCCTTACGTCCCGTATTGGCGACCCTAGGGGACGAATTGCGTTTTATCTTTATTACTTCGGCAGCCAGCGTACATCCAGAGTCTGAGCGGCCAGCCGATGCCGTCGCCGCCGGCGATGAGGCCGAACCCTTTTGGCTCAGCGTGGTGGTGTCCGAGGCCGAGAAATGTATTAGGTGTTGGCATCACAGAGACGACGTCGGGGCCGACAGCGCTCACCCAGAATTATGTGCTCGCTGCGTAAGCAACGTTGACGGTTCCGGTGAGAGTCGGGTATACGCATGACTCAGATTTCCGGATGAAGATCCGCTTGAAACCTCCGTTCGATCTGGGTGCGAGCAACTGGCTCTGGCTGACATTGCTCGTCATCGTCGTGGATCAGTGGACGAAGCGTCTGGTAACAAGCCGCCTGGATGAGTTCGAAGCGGTTGTATTGCTGCCGGTCTTAGACTTTATGCGGCTGCACAACGAAGGAGCCGCGTTCAGCTTTTTGAGTAACGCCTCCGGGTGGCAGCGGTGGTTTTTCATCACTTTGGCTCTTGGCGTCAGTGGCGGAATCCTGGTTTGGCTCCGGCGTCTACCCGCTCGTGGACAGACTCTTTTGGCAGCCGGGCTCTGTCTGGTAATGGGCGGCGCTCTCGGTAACGTCATCGATAGAATACGATTGGGCCATGTCATCGACTTCATCCGCGTTCATTATGCGGAGTGGTACTTTCCGGCCTTCAATGTCGCGGATTCGGCCATCACGATCGGGGCAGGACTCCTTATTCTCGACATGATTCTGCAGCCGAAGAGCCCGGGCTAGATCGGAACGGGGACATTCTGCTTTACTTTCTACCCCTGTTCTAGAAGTTACTCGAACTTTCCTTCCTATCTATGCGACGTCCGCTTCT